>JBBTCR010000475.1:0-1276 GCA_038043105.1 Bacteroidota bacterium | reverse complement strand
TGGACGAGGTTGTCTTTTTGCACAAAATCCTGCCCGGCGGAACGGACAAGAGTTACGGCCTCCACGTCGCCAAATTAGCTGGCGTCCCGAAAACCATCCTGGACAGATCCAAAGAGATTCTGGAGGAGCTGGAAAGCACATTCCAGAAAGAAGCCACCGGCGAACACCTGGCCCGCCACAAGACCAGGGAACCGGACAAGGACACCCTGTTCGTGCAGAGGCATAAGAGCGTGCTGGACAAACTCGGCTCAACCGACGTGAATAACCTGACGCCTATCGAGGCCATAAACCTGCTCAATGAAATAAAGAACGAAATGAACCAAAGTCAGTAACTACAAGTAAAAAGGCGAACTTGGTATTCCACCGTTGCATTGTGTGACCCGCTTTTCGTATAATCCTGTACAGAGCGTACGAAAATGACACAGGTTAAGCTATGATTAGCGATGAGCTGATACACGCCATCAGAAAACGATTGGTCGATGCGTTTGCCCCTGAGAAGATCATCCTTTTCGGCTCGCAGGCACGGGGTACGGCCGATGAACGCAGCGACGTGGATCTCCTGGTTGTCTGTTCGTTTGAGGGCAAGCGCCGCCATCTGATGCTCGAGATGGATAGAGCCTTGCAGGGTTTAGGCTTGGCGAGAGATATCATGGTTCTGAGACCGGAAGAATTTGAGCGGGATCGCCACATCCCCGGCACCATCGCGAGACCTGCCTGGAGAGAAGGAAGAGTGTTGTATGAGAATACCCAGTGAGCCAGTTGTACATAAGGTTAAGCAATGGCTTATCCACGCCGACGAAGACCTGTGCCTGGCAGTCCACGCAATGACTTTACAGACCGGTGAACCCCCGTACCGTTTGATCGCGTATCATGCCCAACAGTGTGCGGAAAAATGCTTAAAGGCATTTCTTGTATGCTCCCGTGTTGATTTTCCGTACACACATAACATATCTACCTTGCTGGAATTATGTAGCGAATACTGCGATTGGGCCGGTGAGCTGCAGGATGCGGAGCGATTGACTCTCTATTCCATTACGACGCGTTATCCAGGAGAGGATGACGAGGTAACCCAAGCCGAAGCGACGCAAGCTGTCGATATCGCTCGACAGGTTCGAAACCGGGTTCGAATTGAATTGAAAAAGCTCGGGATCGATTTGCCGGAGTGAGCCGAAAAAATAAATAGCGTGACTCCATTTAAGAAAGGGCAAAAGTATGAAAACTGCTCTGAAGCTAAGACTGGCCGTTCTGTCCGGCGTTCTGTTGTCGCTCGCGGGCT
>JBBTCR010000474.1:0-1120 GCA_038043105.1 Bacteroidota bacterium | reverse complement strand
TTCAACATAGTAACCATCGATGGTGGCTACGAAACCCTCGAACGGCGTAGCAGTAAACCCAACGCTTGCATTGAAGGCTGTTTCCTCTTTCAGCGAAGGTATCCCCAGCGTACGGGTGATGGGACTATTGTTCTTCGCGATGATTTTGTCGATAGGGACGCCGGAGACGAAATCCGTAAAGACGGAATTGAAATAGATTTGAGCGAGTGATGGCGCGCGAAATCCTGTGCTGATTGAACCACGCAGGGCGGCCGCATCGCCCAATTTAATCCGTGATGCGAGCTTGGCGTTGAGAGTTTTTCCGAAGTCACTGTAGTTCTCAAAGCGTGCCGCGGCCCCAACCATCCATTGGTCTGTGACATCCACTTCCACATCCAGGTAGGCACCGATGTTAGTGCGGAATTCATCCAGCTCGTTGTCCGGACGGAACCCGGGAAAGCCCTGCGAGCCACCCGGGCGACCCAGAACATCGACCTGCCGGACTCGTCCATTGATGACTGAATCGATCACCCCATAGTTCTTCCACGAGCCTTCTTCGCCGGCGAAGATCAAGTAGTTGTCAATCCTGTATTCGACACCGAACGCAAGGTTCATGCCGCTGGCAACTTCACCGAAGTACTGGCTAAAATTAATTGACGTGGTGTTCTGCGAAAGTTGGAAGCCGCCGGCATCGAATCGCGTTGGAGATTTTTCCAGCAACGAAGCATTCAGAGTTCCATCGACGAAGTAGTGGAACCGGCTTGCGCCAAAGGTGTTGTTAAAGTCGAGATTCCACTTTCCCAATTTGGTTCGAAGACCGACCGACAGGGAGGGGTCTGTGATCGTGGAAAGAATGCGTGGGTCGAAGCCGTTTGGATAGATAGCAGGAACGTTGCGCTCGCTGTCCGGATCACGCGTCCATGCGAAAGCGTCGGTGTGGCGATAGTTGAGCCCACCGAAGGCATAGAATGTTGCAGCACTTGCTAGCGACAGGCCCGAGTTGAAGAAGGCCGCGAAGTTCTCCAACTGGGCATCCCCGAATTGTTTGCGGTAGACAGAATATTGTTTCGGATCCGCAGGCCGATTCGTTTTTCCCTTCCTCAAGTAATCGAGGGTGATATTGGCAAAACCGTTTTCTCCC
>JBBTCR010000473.1:0-15537 GCA_038043105.1 Bacteroidota bacterium | reverse complement strand
GGATGACGGCATTGCGCGCGCCAACGGATCCTGACCCAAAAGCCGACGAAGGGAGCCACCAGTTTTCTTATGCGCTTTACCCTCACGCGGGAGGCTGGGAGGATGCTTCGACGGTGCTCCGGGGATATGAATTCAATACGCCGATGATCATTGTGCAGACCGGTCAGCATCACGGGCAACTTCCATCAAGCTATTCCTTCCTGCAGCTTCGTCAGCCGAACGTTGTCGTCTCGACACTGAAGAAATGTGAAGACGACAACAGCCTCGTCCTTCGGATCTACGAAACCGCAGGCAGAGCCACAGGAGCACATCTGCAGTTTCCACATCCTCTCGTACGTGCTGAAGAAACAGATTTGATCGAATGGAATCAGAAGCCGATTTCGGGAGGTGATCTCAAAGAAGGTGCACTGAACATCAGTCTGAAGCCATTCGAGATTAAGACACTGAAATTATCGATAGGGAAAGAACAATGAACGCGCTACTTGAAGAGATCCTTAAAAAGACACCAGTCATCATCGACGGTGCCTGGGGCACGCAGATCCAGCGGCGAGGTCTCGAGGCCGGGGATTGCCCTGATGCATGGAATCTCACACATCCGTCTGAGGTGGAGCAGGTCGCTCGCTCCTACGTTGAAGCCGGGAGCCGGATCATTCTGACGAACACCTTTGGTGCGAGTCGGATCATGCTTGAGCGACACGGCCTCGAGCGCATGGCGCGGGAAATCAATAGGGCGGGAGCTGCCATTTCGCGCAAGGCGGTAGCGGACAAGGCATACGTCTTCGGATCTATCGGTCCGAGCGGAAGACTTCTGATGATGGGTGAGACCACGGAGGAGGAGCTGAGTACTGCTTTCACCGAGCAGGCAATGGCGCTCGCTGAGGGAGGTGCGCATGGCATCGTGGTCGAAACGATGAGCGATCTGACCGAGGCGAAGCTCGCGGTCGTTGCTGCGCGGAAGACCGGTCTCCCCGTGGTCGCCTCAATGGTCTACGACTCCGGCAAGGAGTATGATCGAACCATGATGGGGACGACGCCCGAACAGGCCGCGCAGGAGTTAGCGGAGGCGGGCGCTGATGTGATCGGGGCGAACTGTGGTTTGGGGATTGAATACTTTTCCGTTGTTTGCAAGCGTCTCCTTGCCGCAACCTCGCTGCCGGTGTGGATCAAGCCGAATGCAGGTCTGCCCGAGGTGATTGAAGGAAAGGTAGTCTACCACACGACGCCGGAACAATTCGCGGCGCATGCGGTGAATATTCGCGATGGTGGTGCGCAGTTCATCGGAGGCTGTTGCGGCACCAACCCTGAATTCATCCGTGCTCTGGTGCAATCGTTGGCTGTCAACAGATAGCGCCTTCATTTCGAAAACGGGAGCTTCCGCATGCAACTCCACCCTATCGATCTAGTGATCATCGCAGCGTACCTCCTTCTTAATGCTCTGATCGGAGTCTACATTCAGAAACGCGCAACAAAGCAAGTCGACTCATACTTTCTTGCTGACCGCAATGTTCCCTGGTGGATGCTTGGGCTCTCCGGCTGCTCAAGCTATATCGATATTGGCGGAACCATGGCGCTCGTCGGTGCGATGTTCTACCTCGGTCTCAAAAGCATCTGGATGACGCACATCTTTTGGGGCTGGTTAATCATTTGTTTCTACATGGCCTTTCAGGCGAAGTACATCCGCCGCTCCGGCGTGATGACGTTTGCCGAGTGGAACAAGACCCGATTCGGCGACACTCGTGATGCCGAGTATGCCCGTATTGCCGCTGCGACGTTCTTGCTCGTTCTGATGGTCTTCAACCTTATGTTCATGGCTGTAGGCACGGGCAAGTTTGCCGAGGAGTTCCTCCCCTTCACACGCTGGCAATCCGCGCTGATTGTCTTTGGCGTTGTAGGAATCTACGTTACGCTCGGCGGATTCGTTGGGGTGATCCTTACTGACGTGTTTCAGACGATCCTTATCGCCATAGGAGCGATCATCCTCACTGTGCTTGCGTTCAATGAAGGAACGGGCACTGAATTCCTGACCATGAGGGATTCGGGCTGGAGCTCATTAGCTCCGGTGTGGACGCTGTGGCCGACGTACCTGCAGGAAACGCCGGCAAGTTATCAGCACTACAACGCTTTCGGCCCAATGTTACTCGCGGGGTTTGGCTGGCTCATTTTCAGGGTTCTCGCCGGTCCGAATGTCTGGGACTTCCAGTTCTTTCTGGCCACGAAGAGCCCGCGGGATGCTTCACTGGCTGCCGGAACCTGGACAGTTGGTTACTCGCTCCGCTGGATTATTGCTTGTGCCTTCTTGACGCTCGGAATCGTTTACCTCGGCCCGTCGGCAGGCTTTGACGCTGAGAAAATCATGCCGCTCGTCCTGAAGAGGCTTCCGATCGGTATGCAAGGTGTGTTTATGGCCGTGTTGCTGGCCGCGCTGATGTCAACACTGAGCGCCATGATCAATGTGACAAGCTCCGTCGTGACCAACGATTTTCTTGGTCGGTATTTTGCGAAGAACCACTCTCAAAAGAGGCTTGTCCGACTCGGCCAGCTTGCATCTGTCGGCGCGATCACACTCGGATTTGTCTTTAGCCTCTCCTTCAAAGACATTGTCTCGGCTTGGGAGACGATGATCTTCATCATCGTGACGATGATTCTCGTGCCGTCGACGTTCCGTTGGCATTGGTGGAGATTCAGTGCGAAGGCGTTTGTCTGGAGTATGATCGGCACGGCGACGTTCATCGTGGCACAGAAAGTTTTCGTTCCGGAATGGTCTATTGTTGAGACGCTCGCAGTGGACACAATCGCGTCCTTCCTCATTACCGTGGTGATCGGTTTCCGCTCCGATCCGACAGATATGGAGGTCCTGGTCAAGTTCTACTCAAGGGTTCGCCCTTTTGGATTCTGGAAGCCCGTCCGGCTGGAGGCGGAGCGGCGCGGACTGGTTCCGGTAAACGACCCGATGCCGCGCATCGACATTCTGAATGGAATCTTGACCGTATTCTTTCAGGTGTCGCTCGCACTTGTTCCGTTCTACCTGTTTCTGCGCCAGTGGGCTTTGATGTCATTCTGGATCGGGATTACGCTTACCCTGGGTGTGATTCTTTATTTCACGTGGTACAAAAATCTTCCCTCGCCTGAGGAGGCCTGAACGAAGGGCGTGAACGCCCTTTCCATGTCAATTGATCGCTGAATAGCTCGACCCTAAAGGGTCGAGCTACATCGAACGGATTGACCATGTCAACGTTCTTCCCCGACCCGAAGGGTTCCTTTGGAAAGGGGTCCTTTGGACAGGACGTTCTGTGTGAGATGTCCGACTTCTTACCTGAATAGGCAAGAGTAGAAGTCGGACATCTACGTGGAGATACCTATGACCAAACCAACCATCCACCTCATCTGTAGCGCGCACCTAGATCCCGTCTGGCAGTGGAGGTGGGAGGAGGGATGTGCCGAAGCGCTCTCGACGTTCGGCAACGCTGTCCAGCTCCTTCACGAAGACGATAAGTTGATCTTCAACCACAACGAAGCGGTTCTCTATCGCTGGGTGCAGCGCTATGATCCCGCCTTGTTCAGGCAGATCCAAAAGCTCGCCACGAGGGGCCGCTGGTGCATTAGCGGAGGGTGGTACCTCCAGCCCGATGTGAATATCCCCGGCACGGAATCGATCATTCGCCAGATCCTGGAGGGGCGCAAGTTCTTTCGGGAACACTTCGGCTCTGAACCCAAAGTGGCTTACAACTTTGATTCGTTCGGACACAGCGGCGGCCTCCCGCAGATTTTGAAACGCGCCGGTTACAAGATGTACATTCACATGCGTCCTCAGCACCCGGATTTGAAGCTGCCGTCCGATCTCTATCGCTGGCGTGGCGTGGATGGGTCGGAGATCCTGACGTACCGAATTGACGTTGGTCTCTATCATACGGAGCACGACAACATAGTTCAAAAACTTCAGGAAGGCACCGAACTTGCCCTAAAGCTGAACCGTGACGTACCGGTGTTTTGGGGCATCGGCAACCACGGCGGCGGGGCGACTCGTGAAGCCCTTGGAATGATCGACGATTTCGTGCAGAAAGAAGATCGTGTCAGAATCGTGCACAGCACCACGGACGGACTTTACGAAGCACTCAAGAAACACGCGAAGTCCTCTCCCGTCGTTGAAGGCGATCTTCAACGCGTGTTTACGGGATGCTATACTTCACTCTCCCGCCTCAAGCGCCGCGCACAGCGAAGCCTGGGGGAGCTAGTACAAACGGAGTCCGTTTGCACGTGGGCATGGTGGGAAAGGAAGGCAAAATATCCAGCGGTGGAACTGGATCAGGCGTGGCGCGACCACCTCTTCAACGATTTCCACGACATTCTTCCCGGCTCGTGCGTCGAGCCTGCCGAGCAGGATGCGCTCGACCAGTATGGGAAAGTGTCAGAGTCGATTCGTAGGCTGCGATTGTTGGCTGTGAGCGGATTCAACAAAGGGAAGGCCCGAAAGCTCTACGTGCCGGTCACCGTGGTGAACACAAGCCCTTCATGCACGACAGTCCCAGTTGAAGTTGAGTGTATGATCGACCTTCGTCCAAAATGGACCGGTGACTGGCACATGCGGCTGTATTCGCTTGACGGGAAGGAAATCGCGTGTCAGGAAGAACAGCCAGAGTCGCTGCTCCCGTTCAACTGGAGGAAGAAGATCAGTTTCATGGCTGACCTTCCGGAGGTCGGTATCGGTCACTACGAAGTGAGGGTTCATGAGGGAAAGAAAGAGGTGGTGGAGGCCCAGTCGGCTATTCGACACAGCCTCGACTTGGAAAGAGGACTCATCAATAGCCTTGATGCGGGGGAGGGAAGGGAGTGCGTCGCAGGTCACCTGCTTCAACCCATCGTGGTTGATGATGACGGTGACTCCTGGGGAGCAGATCGCTGGAGCTATCGAAACGTGGTCGGCCAGTTTGAGCTCCAACCGAAGAGAGTCTGCGTTCTGAGCAACGGTCCGATCCGCAAGATCTCTGAGTCGGTTCTTCTGTATGGCAACAGCAAGATCGTCTTGCGCACGATTGCATACGCGAACTGGCCTGTGTTGGAGTTTCAATTGCGCATCCACTGGGCTGAGGTGCGCAGGCGTTTGAAGCTTTCGATGCCAACGGTATTCAAAGACGATCGCGTTTTGTGTGAAGTGCCCGGGGGCGCAATCTATCGACCTGCCGACGGGCAAGAGCACGTCCAAGGGCGATGGTGTTTCCTCGAAGGGGCAATCACCGGGCGCCACACCGGATTCGCTGTCATCAACAGCGGCCAGCATGGATTCGACTTCCAGGACGGCGAAATTCGGCTCTCAGTGCTGCGCAGCGCGGCGTATTGCCACGACCAAGGATTGCAGCTAGGTGAGAGGCCGATTCGTAAGTACATGGATCAAGGTGTTCACGATGTCCGGGTCCTCGTAACCGCCGGGGAGGCCGACACTGTCCGCGCATCGCTCACTGGACTTGCCGACTGGGTGAGTGCTCCGCCGGTTGTCTATTCACACTTGCCAATAGGTGAAAAAAGTGAACCGCGCCTTGAGTTCCTTTCCCTCAAGCCGCAAAACATCCGTTTGCTTGCCTGCAAGCAGTCAGAGGATGGAAAGGCGCTTGTTCTGCGGCTGCACGAAACCACCGGTGCGGCGTCGACAACGAGGCTCGGGCTAGAAAAGCCGAACGTGAATGCGAAACTCTCGTTCAAGCCGTTTGAACTCAAGACAATCCGAGTCGAAAAGTCGGGCCGATGGCGTGAAGTGGCGATGATTGAAGAACAATAGGCGCGGTGCGCCCGTGAGACCCGATATTGAACAGCTCAAGGATTCCTGAATACGTGCAGTTCGAAAACTCTCTGGCGCTGTTGGCGGCTGTGAAGGAAATTGGGGGAGGAGGGGACGGATGACCCAATCTCCGGCTGAGGCTGAGTGGGTACAATGGGTTACAGGGGCACGCAGAACTCTATGATTTTCAAGGAGTTGTGTGGGGTCTGCAATTTTTCTAGGTCATACCATTGAAAATTTGCAGGGGGGGCTTTCCGTTATGCCTCATGTTGGAAATCCTGGAGGTTCTACCTTAAGCGGCAATGCGCAGGGAGGTCTCCGAAACTAAGTTGCTTAAATCTTCTGAAAGGAGGAGTAACAAATGAAACTCAGGTCAATGGGGATGCATGAGGCAATCGTCGAGCTTGTTGTGGCAATCTTCCTAACCCTTCCCACAATTGCTCAATCACAGCAACAAAAGCCAAAATACCTCAATCCCAAAGCCCCAATTGAAGAACGTGTCAATGATCTTCTCTCGAGGATGACGATCGAGGAGAAGATCGCCCAGCTTCAGTCCACGCTTCGGAAAATCGAATGGGGCAAGAATCTCACTGTGAACGGTCTCGGAGGTGTGGGTCCTCTGCTCAGGTCATACGTCGCCAAGGAGGCAGCAGAAAAGGGAAATGAAATCCAAAAGCTGGCGATGGAGAAAACGCGGCTGGGGATTCCGATTATCATTCACGATGAGGCACTCCATGGACTTGTCGCGAACAATGCAACGAGTTTCCCGCAAGCAATCGGGTTGGTTGCCACGTGGGATACGGATCTGATGGCTCGCGTCGCAACTGTGATCGGCAAAGAGACACGCGCGCGTGGTATTCGACAGGTCCTTTCGCCGGTGGTCAACATGGCGCGCGATGTCCGATGGGGCCGGGTTGAAGAAACGTACGGCGAGGATCCTCATCTGCAATCACGAATGGCGGTGGCGTTCTGCAAGAGCATCGAGAACGAGGGTGTTATCACAACGCCGAAGCACTTCATTGCGAACGTGGGGGATGGTGGTCGCGACAGCTACCCGGTCTTTTTCTCGGAGCGGGAGTTGCGTGAAGTGTATTTCCCGCCGTTCAAAGCCGCATTTCAGGAAGGCAACGCGTGGTCTGTCATGGCATCCTACAACGCCGCGAATGATGTGCCGTGTTCTGCTGACCAATGGCTCTTGACGGATGTCCTCAGAAAAGAATGGGGCTTCAAAGGCTTCGTTGTCTCTGATTACGGATCAGTCGCAGGTATCATGAACAAACACTTCGTCGCCGCCACGCCAAAGGAGGGCGCGATCAAAGCCGTCGAAGCGGGACTCGACATGGAGCTGCCCGACATCTATTTCTACGGTGCCCCGCTGCTTGAAGCTGCGAAGGATGGATCAGTTTCCAAGAAAGCGATCGAGGAGGCAACGAAGAACATCCTTCGCGCAAAGTTCCGGCTGGGATTGTTCGAAAATCCGTACGTAGATCCCCAGGCCGCGGCAGCAATCAATGATGCGCCTGAGCATCGCGCGCTCGCACGTGAGGCTGCCCGTGCAGCGATTGTCCTTCTTAAGAATGAAGGAAACGTCCTGCCGCTCATGAAGGAGATTAAATCCATTGCGGTGATTGGTCCGAACGCGGACGTCGTGAAGCTTGGCGGCTACAGCGGATATGGAATGAAGACCGTGACCATTCTCGATGGCATCAGGAATGAATTGGGATCGGCAACGACAGTGTATCACGAAAAAGGGTGCGATGTCGGTTTTACTTCCTTGCCGCCTATACCCTCTGAGTACCTGGTTCCTCCGGACGCGAAGCCGGGAGAGCACGGGCTAAAAGGTGAGTATTTCAAGAACAAGAATTTGTCCGGTCCACCTGCCATCGTGCGAGTCGACAAACAGATTAATTTCGAGTGGGCAATGGGATCGCCAGATTCAACCATCGCCTCCGAACATTTCTCTGCAAGATGGACGGGCAAGCTTGTGCCGACGGCCTCAGGCACCTACGCAATCGGCGCGAGCACAGACGACGGCCTTCGTTTCTACATCGACGGCAAGCTGTTAATCGAGAGCTGGTTTGACCGAGGCGCAACGCTTGATGTCGTGACTCTCAAACTCGAAGCGGGGCGTCAATACGACATTCGCATGGAATACTATGAAAACGAAGGTTGGGCCTATGCGAGCCTCGTGTGGGATCTCAAGCGTGAGACTGATCCGAGGATTCAGGCAGCGGCAGATGCCGCAAGGAAATCCGATGTGGCGGTCGTTTCAGTTGGTATCATTGAGGGGGAGGGCTATGACCGTGCCAACCTCGATCTGCCCGGCGAACAAGAACGGCTCATCAAATCGGTGGCAGAGACAGGAACGCCCACAGTTGTCGTGCTGATCAACGGCAGCGCCGTGACGATGAAGAATTGGATTGACAAAGTTTCGGCGGTCCTCGAGGCCTGGTATCCCGGGGAGGAAGGCGGAAATGCTGTCGCAGATGCGCTCTTCGGCGACTACAACCCGGGTGGCAAGCTGCCGATCACCTTCCCACAGTTTGTCGGCCAAGTGCCGCTCTACTATAACCACAAACCAACCGGTCGGGGCGATGACTATACCGATATGAGCGGCAAGCCTTTGTTTCCGTTTGGTTACGGCTTGAGCTATACGACGTTCACATACGGCAATCTACAGATCACGCCGAAGGAAATCGGGCCGGATGGGAAAGTTCGAGTAAGCGTTGATGTGCAGAACTCCGGCGATCGAAAGGGGGACGAAGTTGTTCAGCTTTACCTGCGGGATCCCGTGGCGAGCGTAACGAGGCCCGTCAAAGAGCTCAAAGGGTTCAAGAGGATTACGCTGGAGCCGAACGAGAAGAAAAGCGTCAGCTTCGAACTGACCACGAACGAGCTTCAGTTTCTGGACGCAAAAATGAAGTATGTCGTCGAGCCGGGAACGATCGAGGTGATGGTCGGGAGCTCGTCCGAGGACATTCGAGCGAAAGCAAGCTTCGAAGTCAAGTGATCGGGTCGGTCAGAAGCAGCAGCCTCTTGGGATCTTGCGCTTGGCGAATTCCTTGAGGTACTTGACAAAGTAAACTCGATGTAGGTCGACTCGCCCGCCTGAACGGCTTGCCCCGAATTCTTCGGTGTGTAGTCGGGCAGGCCGAGTCGACCAAAAAGGTGGAATCTCACATTGGACTATTCGTCTTGATTTTTCCTTTCATTCCGTGACGGGACGTTCGTCCTTTAGCACGTTGACCCGACAGCATGGTCAAGGACAGACAGGACAGGCGTCCCGTCCTACATCAAATAGGTATCGACAATGAAAACCAGGCGGCGCAAATCCAAGCGGCAGCGAATATCTCGACGTGACTTCTTTCGAAATGCCGCGCTCGGGGGACTAGGGATTTCTCTCTTACCCCTCTCAAATGAAGGTCTGGCGCAGTCACGCAAATCAACTCTCCACCAGCTTTCGCTTCCCGAGTCAAAGCATCCTTCACCTCAGGCCATCGATCTAAGCCCGGCGCAATGGATCTGGTACCCGTCTGAACGCACTCTCTGCAACACCGTTGTCCTTTTCCGTCGCACGCTCACGCTGCCTGCAGCACCGAACAAGGCCGTAGGGCGCATAGTTGCGGATAGCCGCTATCGCCTGTTCGTGAACGGGAGGCGGATTCAATGGGGACCGGCCCCATCTGATCCTCGTTGGGTTGAGGTTGATCCGCTTGACCTCAGCGGCGTTCTCCGCGAAGGTGAAAATGTAAATGGTGCAGAGGTCCTTTACTACGGTCTCGGCGATGGGACGTGGCCCATCGGGAAACCGGGCTTCCTTTTCTCCCTCGATGTTGAAGGCACAGACGGAAAGCTCGAGAAGGTTGTGTCGGACTCATCGTGGCAGACACATCTCGCGCGCAGCTGGAAACCGGGCCAGTACAAGCGTTGGTACGTGCGCTCACTGCAGGAAGAGTTCGATGCCCGCCTATATCCGTACGGCACGACAACAAGTGAGTTCAAACCCGGGAGCGACTGGATCCCGGCCATGCCTCTAGGTTGCCCGCCGGATAAGCCGCCCATTTGCGCGAGCTATCCCGATTACGCCATGGAGATTCGTGGCACAAAAGAGATCTCCGAGCTGCGTCTACGAAGCATTCCGTTACTGAACGAGATCACCGTGCCGGCAAAACAGTTGAGCGAATCTCTGTGGATCGAGTGGCGCAGACCCCCGCAGGAATACTTTGAAACTATGACGCCGAATTCCTTTGAGGCGATCCGCATTCCATGCGCAACACAAAACGGTCCGCAATCGTGGAAGGTGAACTTGGATGGCACGCGTGCGGCGGCGCTGACGTTTGAATTCGAAGAACAGATCGTCGGGTGGCCGTATTGTACAGTCGAGGCTCCTGAAGGCACGATTATTGAGCTTATGGTTCAGGAGGCGCACGCGGTTGGCGGGCCAGCGCTTCTGAATACTCAATTTTACGCGTGGACGCGCTTCGTCTGCAATCAGGGTGTGAATTATTTCGAGACGTTTGATTTCGAGAGCTGTCGCTGGATGCAGTTACACATTCACAGCACGCGTGGGGAAGTAGTCGTGAGGGACATTGGAGTTCGACGGAGAGTTTTTCCCTGGCCGCACAACCCAGGGATCTCGTGTTCTGAGCCTAGCCTTCAACGTTTATTCCAGGCATCGGTCAACACGCTGAACAACTCAGCCCAGGAGACGGTCGTCGATGGCATGGCGCGCGAGCGTCAACAGTACAGCGGCGACGGAAGCCATCAACTGCATGCGATCTATCTGGCCTTCGGCGAATCGCGTTTGCCTGGGCGCTACATGACCACGTTCAGCCAGGGAATCACGCTCGATGGCTACTTCCTGGATTGCTGGCCGGCCTACGACAGGCTGGCGCGATTGATGGAGCGCCAACTTCAATTGACATTCTGGGGTCCTCTGATTGATCACGGTGTTGGCTTCAATTTTGATTGCTGGCACCATTATCTGTACACGGGTGACCTCGATGCGCTCAAGGAACCGTATCCGCGCTTGCTTCGATTCTTCCAGTACTTGAAATCAATCCAGGGGAAGGATGGGTTGCTGCCGGTTGAAAACCTGGGTACTCCCTCTCTTTACATCGATCACAATGCATTTAAGCGTCAGCGTCACAAGCAGTGCGCATTCAACCTCTACACTGCTGCAATGCTCGAACATGCGCTTGCGCCTCTCTGCAGATCGTTCGGCGATCGAACGTGGGAACGGGCCGCCAGGCAATTTGGCGGGGAGATTTTGAAGGCGACCGTCAAGAAATTCTGGGATCGCCGGCGGAACATCTTTGTCGATAATCTCCCCTGGCTCAACGAGGAGAGGGAAGTTCGCATGTCCGATCGCTCCCTTGCGACGGGAATTCTCTTCGATCAATGCCCTGGAGGCAAGGCTCTGCCTTCGATAGACGTGCTTGCCGAGACGCCACCTGAAATGGGCTTTTCCTATCCGGCGAATGCTGGCTGGCGGCTCTGGGCGCTTGCGAAGGGTGGCCGAGGTGATGTCGTCGTCAATGACCTGCGAAAACGCTGGGCAACAATGGATTCTGTGCGGTTGAACAACACCTTGCAGGAATTCTGGGAGGTGAAGCCTGACTCGTCTTCTCAATGGAGTCACTGTGCCGTGGTTCCCCTGTATGTTCTTTACATGAGCATCGCAGGAATCAAGCCCCGGCTGCCGGGATTCCGTCGTTACGAGATCGTTCCCCAGTTTGCAGATATTGAGCGCCTTGAGTTGACCGCGCACACGACCCAAGGTCCAATCGCAATTAGCACACAGGGGCTGATGGGAGAAAGGGAAATCACGATCAAAGCGCCGCCGAGTGGGGAAGGGGAAATCGCCATCGACCGGAAAGAAAAGGTGCCGCTCGAGCGCCTCGCCGGTCCGGCTCCATTGCAGCGGGCTCGCTATCGTCTACCGGCAGGGCAAAAGGTAACACTGCACTTGAAGTACACATAGAACGAAACAAGGGAGGTCATCATGCAACTCTCCAAAACCAGAAGTAAAGGTTTGATGCCCACGCTTCTTCGTCTGACGGTGTTGGGCATCATCGTCGGTCAAGTTGCTTCCGCTCAACCAAAGAGCCAACGCACGTTTTCCGGTCTCGCGTTGCAAGAGATAGCATTTCCGATCGGAGGAATTGGGACGGGATCGATTTCTCTCGGGGGACGAGGGGATTTGCGCGATTGGGAGATCTTCAACAAGCCAGACAAAGGGGGCCGGCTAGATTTCTCGTTCTTTGCGATTTGGGCTCAGCAAGCTAAGAGAAAGCCTGTTGCCCGAGTGCTTGAGCGACAGGTGATGCCTCCTTACCGAGGCGGCGGACACGGTGTGCCGCAGCGCCTGCTCTCTGGTCTCCCTCGACTAGATGAAGCTGAGTTCAAAGGAGAGTATCCGTTCGCGACAATCCGCTTCAAAGATCGCAACTTGCCCGTGCGAGTCGAGTTGGAAGCGTGGAATCCGTTCATTCCTTTGAACGTCGACGATAGCGCTCTTCCCCTTGCCTTCTTCTCGTGGAAGCTGACCAATCCGTCTTCCGACACAGTCCGTGTCTCGTTGGCGGCAAGCCTCTCCAATCCCATCGGTAACAAGTACACGAATGTGAAAGGGGAGAGACCAGGGCTGGGCAGGAATGTCAATGAGTTCAGCGAGGGGGTGGGAATCCGCGGGCTGGTGTTGTATTCCCTGAAAGTAAAACCGGATGATCCGAACTTCGGCTCGATGAGTCTTGTCACGACGTGGGACGATTTGGATGTGGTCACGAGGTGGTACCGCGGCGGATGGTGGGATCAATGTCATGTATTTTGGGATGACTTTTCCGATGACGGTCGTGTGAAAAATGTGCGAGATACACTTTCTTCCGATGAGTGGCGTTCAGATGTGGGGAGCATGATTCTCCACGCAACCGTGCCACCCCGAGGATCCGTCACGCTGCCCATGCTGATCACCTGGTACTTCCCTAATCGAGAGAACTACTGGAATGGGGAAGCAGAAGTCCGCGGCAAGATGATGAAGAATTATGTCGCAAGGAAATTTGGAAGCGCCTGGGAGGTAGCCGGATATTTCTTCAAGAATCAGCAAAGGCTCGAACATCAGACGCGGGCTTTCCACAGCGCTCTGTTCAACTCCACTCTCCCAGGATACGTGATCGATGCTGTCTCGAGTCAAATGTCAACGCTCAAGACGAATGTCGGCGTGCTGCTCGAGGATGGATCGTTCTTCGGTTTCGAGGGCAACAGCGACAACGGCGGCTGCTGCCCGCTCAACTGCACGCATGTGTGGAACTATGAACAGACGCTCGCGTTCCTCTTCCCGCAACTGGAGCGGTCGATGCGCGAGACGTCCTTCCTGCATAATACGCTTCCGAACGGATATATGACGTTTCGAACGTTGATCCCGCTGGGCGACTACTGGTGGAAATTCAAGGCGTGTGCCGATGGCCAGATGGGTGAGATTGTCAGGGTGTATCGAGAGTGGAGGATATCGGGGGACACTCAGTGGCTGCAGAAGCTCTGGCCGAAGGTGAAACTCGCCCTCGAATTTGCATGGCGCGGAGCTGGCGATCCTCCACCCAAAGGCTTCGAATGGACGAAAGAGCAGATATCGATGCCGTGGGACCCCGACAAGAATGGGATGATGGAAGGGGAACAGCATAACACGTACGACATCGAGTTCTACGGACCCAATACAATGACGGGAAGCCTGTATCTGGCGGCCTTAAAGGCTGCCGCAGAAATGGCCAAAGCGCTCGGTGAGGCAGACAAAGCAGAAGAATATCTCTCACTCTTCAAACAAGGATCCGCGCTTTACGACGAGAAGCTCTGGGCCAAGGATTACTACGTCCAGGATGTGTATGTGTTGAAAGGTCTTCAAGTGCCGAAGCATCTGATTTCTCCTGAAAGCGAGGAGTGTGGTTCGGACTGCGCCTGCAAGAAGACTCCTGGCGACAAAAAGCCCGCGCTCGATACATCGATGGTGAATGTAAAGTATCAGTCCGGTAAGGGGTGTCTGTCCGATCAATTGCTCGGTCAGTATCTTGCGCACGCTGTCGGACTCGGCCACGTACTGAGTCCCATCCACGTTCGAACGGCGGCCGCTTCGATATTCAAATACAATTTCAAAAAGCAGATGACGGATTTTGCAAACGTGCAGCGTGTCTATGCACTCAATAATGAAGCGGGCCTGCTGCTTTGTTCATGGCCTCACGGCGATCGTCCGGCGCTGCCGTTTGTGTACAGTGATGAAGTGTGGACGGGCATCGAGTATCAGGTAGCAGCAATCCTCATCTATAACGGATTGGTGAAAGAGGGGCTGGAAGTTGTCAAAGCGGTGCGGGATCGCTACAACGGTCTGCACCGCAATCCGTGGGATGAGGAAGAATGCGGACATCACTATGCTCGAGCGATGTCAAGCTGGGCAGTGCTCCTCGCACTGACGGGTTATCAATGTGATGGACCGGCGCAACGGCTTGAGTTTCTTCCAGTCAACTCAAAAGATAGCTTCAAGACCTTCTGGTCAATGGGCACGGGATGGGGAAGTTTTAGTCAGAAGTCGGTAGGCGGCATACGGAATGTGGAATTGCGGACGGATTATGGAAGTCTGAAGTTGCAGACTCTCGCGCTCGGGAGAGGGAAAGAGAAGCCCACGGAGCTACGGGTTACGATGAATGGCAAGTCAATACCAGCCACTCTGGACTTTGAGGAAGGAAAAACGCTGGTTCGCGTTAAGGAGCCGATTTCCTTAACGGAAGGCGGAGTCCTTAGAGCTTCGATTAAGTAGTCCTACTGAAACCTTCCAAGGGTTCAAGGGCTAAGGAAGATTCCCGAAATCTCATGGAGCAGACCGCTTGAAGATTTCGGGAATCTACACGCTCACAGGCCTGCTTCTTCTAGCAACGGGGCGATTTGCACCCGCTGACCGCTCTGAGCCGATCGGCGGACTGCTTCCATCACGCAGAATGTCTCGATGCCTTCTTCGAGGTTCGGTGAGTACGGCTTGTTGTGGATAAGTGCGTCTGCGAAGTAGTCGGTGTAGTTGGCGAACTCACCGTAATGCATGCCGTGGATCTTGCTGTTAAAATAGTAGTGCCGGTATTCGTAAAGAGGGTCCTCGCACACCTCTGTTCCATCGTCTGCTGTATATCGGAACTTCATGTCGTGGTACTGCGCGAGGCTCGTGTTCTTCGTGCCATAGAGGACGAGCTCAATCGCGTTGCGGGCGCTGGGGAGCTCCTTCAAACCATAATGGCCCATCGCACGAGCGATCTTCCCACTTTTGGATCGCAGATTCACCACATAGACGTCAAACCCTTTCAAGCCGTACCGCTTGCCGAGCGCAGAAGTAGAGCCGAACGCGTGAACCTCCGCAGCGGGACCCACGTACCAGCGCACGAGGTCGATCGGATGGCTCATGCCGAGAAAGATCCAATCCGTGTCCGTTGCTGCCCATGGGCTTTTTTCGTAGAACCAGTCCATCCTATGAATGTAGTGGGCATCAACAAGCTCAAGCTCACCCAGATGTCCCTGCTCGTAGGCATTTCGTTGGCGAGCAAAAGACTCGAAGAACCTCGTGCTCTGTCCGACCAGCAACTTGCGGCCCGTCCGTCGGGCTACCTCCAACACCTTTCTCGCATCGTGCATCGTGTTGAGGAAGGGCTTAGTGCAGATAACATCTTTGCTGGATTCGAAGGCCTGAACGATGTGTTCTCCATGCATTGCATCGGGCGTATAGATGGCCACGATAT
>JBBTCR010000472.1:0-5753 GCA_038043105.1 Bacteroidota bacterium | reverse complement strand
AGCAACCACGTCACTTCCCGTCTGGATCATGAATCCGACCTCAGAATTGAAGCTTACCAGCCGCATCCCTTTCTTCGCCCAGAATGTAGCAAGCTCCAAGTCATTCATATGAATAGCCGGGTACACGTTGTGTCGTTTGCAGGCAGCCATCGTTGATTCGATCGCGGCTGTGAGTATTGGGTCCGTCATCCTACCCGGGACTCCGAGGGCGACCGAGAGGTCTGTCGGACCGATAAGAGCTACATCGACTCCTGGAACCGAGAGAATGTCGTCAAGGTTCTCCGCCGCCCGTCGGGTCTCGATCTGCACGATGAGAAGAGATTCCTCATTCGCGACGCTCATCGCGTCGCTGATCGGCCCGGATTTCAAATCGGAATGGCCTCGGGCAACGACACTACCCCGTTTGCCGACGGGTGGATACTTCATCATCTGGAGCACGTCGCGAACCTGTTGAGCTTCGGTGATACGTGGAATCATGAGTCCTTGGGCACCGGAATCAAGCGGTTGCGTAATGTGTGCGTACGACCACTCCGGGATGCGAACGATCGGCGTTAGGCCGACCTTCTTTGCAAACCGGCTAAGGTCCGAGATCGTCTCGATGTTGAAAGCTCCGTGCTCGTTGTCAATGATCACGAAATCGAAGCCGGCATTGGCAAGCATCTGCATCACCGAAGATTGGCGAACCTCAATGAGCATCGTGCCGATGACCGATCGACCTTCGCGAAGTGCGCACTTCAATAGGTTGGGGGCAATAATGTGTTGAGACATAGAATCACCCTTACGGTAGTCGATGAGAACAAAGAAGCCGGACTGTGCATCCGGCCTCCGGGCGTTACAGAGATGAGAACTTAGGTTTCCGGCTGGAATCGGTCGACCTCCTCCAGCACCGTACTGACGATATCCTCCTCCTTCACGCGTTTGACCACTTTCCCTTTGCGATAAAGTATCGCGACACCTTTCCCCGCCGCGATGCCGATGTCAGCTTCGCTTGCTTCACCCGGTCCATTCACGACGCAACCGAGCACTGCGATTTTCAACGGCTTCTTCATTCCGGCAAGCTTCTCCTCCAACTGGGCCATAATACCAAACAGATCCACCTCCAGCCGTCCGCAAGTGGGGCAGGCGATCAGCTCAATGTTGCGAGAGGCGAGGCTCAGCGACCGGAGAATTTCCTTGCCGACCTCAACTTCTTTGACAGGATCATCCGTCAGAGACACACGAATCGTGTCGCCAATCCCTTCGGCGAGCAGTGTTCCAATGCCGACGGCAGACTTGATCGTCCCTACGCGAGTTGTGCCCGCTTCGGTCACACCGAGGTGCAGAGGGATATCGGTCCGCTGCGCAACAAGCCGGTATGCCTCGATCATCAGCTTCACGTCGGTCGATTTGACCGAAATGACGACGTCCTTGAATCCAAACTCATCGCATATTTCGACGTGCCGCACCGCACTTTCGTAGAGTGCCTCTGCGGTTGGATAGCCATGCTTCTCAAGTATGTCCTCTTCAAGCGACCCGGAGTTCACTCCGATACGGATGGGTATTCCTCTCTCTTTGCACGCTGTGAGGACTTGGCGAATCCGTTCTTTCGAGCCGATGTTGCCGGGATTGATGCGAACCTTCGCGACTCCGGCCTCGACAGCCTTGAGCGCGAAAATGTGATTGAAATGTATGTCCGCAACGATGGGCACCGGTGATTGCCGGACGATTTCCTTCATCGCCTCAGCAGCTTCTTTGTCATTCACTGTCACCCGGACAATGTCCACACCGGCTTCTGCAGCTATCTTGATCTGCGCGACGGTCCCGGCAATGTCGTCCGTTTTCGTCTTGGTCATCGTCTGGACGGAAATCGGCGCATCGCCGCCTATCTTTACACCACCGACGATGACCTGTCGAGTTTTGCGACGGCCACCGATTTTGTATGTCTGGTGAGGAAACGGTTGAGTCACAGTGATTTCAGCAATCGTATTCGCCATCGATTCCTGCATCGTCCTCAGTTCAACTTCTTGCTTGCCTCAAAGAGTGTCTTCTTCTCTTCTTCGGTCAGGCTCTGATATCCGCCACGGCTGATCTTGTCTAGAATCTCGTCGATCTTCGCCTGCGCAGACTCCTGCTCACTCTTCCGCCCCTCAGAAATGTCATGCACCTTTGCGTCCATGATCTCTTCATACTCATCGGTCTGCCGCTTTGTGGTCCTCGAATTGATCCACCAGCCGATTCGATCAATCGTATGCTGGAAGGGGTACTTCCGGCCCGAGAAGAGCACGTACACATAGCCAGCAAGTGCTCCGCCCAGATGGGCAAGGTTAGCCACGCCACTCTGATCACCGACAAGGAAAATACCCAGAACGATCAGACCAGCCACGAAATACTTCGCTTTGACGGGAACAAGGAAAGACAGCAAGATGTACCGATCCGGAAACATCATCGCGAAGGCGACCATCACTCCGTAAACCGCGCCAGATGCTCCTACCGTCGGCACGCCCATCCCGAACCTGTCAACAACGGAAGAAGTCTCCAGCATCGGAGCGAGTAAGGCCTGCGAAAGACCGGCAACAACGCCGCATGTCAGGTAGAACAACAAGAATTTGCGCGAGCCCATGACATGCTCGACTTCCATCCCAAACATCCACAACCCAAAAAACATGTTGAACAGGATGTGCATGAAATCCGCGTGCATGAACTGATACGTAATCAACTGCCAGGGATAGAATCCATGCCCAAGCGGCATCAGACCAAGATAGTAGTTGAAGAAGTACTTCAGAGGGATCCTGTCGAGATAGAAGAGCCCGCCGCCGAGGAATAAGAACACGAAGACAGCGCCGTTCGTGATCATCAACCACTTGATGACTGGAGGAAAGAACTGGAATCCTCCGTACATCGACGGGCGATAGTAATTTCCTCGATCAGAATAATTGGGCATGAGAGATCACGAATCTGAACTCGCGGCCGCGTCGGATTCCAGATGACAATGAGCGAATCCTGTGCCGTTCGGTGTGAGTAGCACCTGCAAGCCCTGCCCACACCTTTGGCGTGATAACCGCAGAATAGGTGATGAGTTAGTCTTTATCCGTCAGCGCAGCAACACCGGGGAGAACTTTCCCCTCGAGGAACTCGAGTGAAGCGCCTCCGCCGGTCGAAACGTGCGAGACTTCCTTCTCCAAGCCGGCCTGGGCGATCGCCGAAGCCGAATCGCCTCCACCGACGATAGTCACTGCTCCTGCTTTGGTCGCATCGGCCAGCGCACGGGCGATGGCGTTGGTGCCCCTGGCGAAGTTCGGCATCTCGAAGACGCCCATCGGACCGTTCCACACGACCGTCTTCGCCTTCCTGATCTCCTCGGTAAACACCTTGATGGTCTCCGGCCCGATATCGACGCCGGCCCAGTCGGACGGGATCGCCTTCACCGCTACCACCTTCGTCGCCGCTGCGTTGTCGAACTTGTCCGCCACAAGGGTATCGACCGGCAGCAGCAACTTCACATTCTTCGCCTTCGCATCGACGAGGATCCGCTTGGCCAACTCGACCTTGTCCTCTTCTAACAACGATTTGCCGATTTCCATTCCCTGGGCTTTGTAAAACGTGTACATCATGCCTCCGCCGATGAGCAGCGCGTCCACCTTCCCCATAAGGTTCTGGATGACGTCGATCTTGCCGGAGATCTTCGCGCCGCCGAGGATGGCCACATACGGCTTGGCTGGATGTTCGATAGCCTTGCCGAGGTAGGTCAGTTCCTTCTCCATCAGAAAACCCGCCGCGGCTGGCAGGTGATGAGCGATCGTCTCGGTCGATGCGTGCGGGCGGTGGGCCGTGCCGAAGGCGTCGTTGACATAGACGTCGCCGTACGACGCAAGCTCTGTCGCCATCCGCTCGCGATCGGCCGCTTCCTTCGACGTTTCCTCCTTGTGGAAGCGGGTGTTCTCCAGCATCAGGATCTCGCCGCCGTTGAGCGCGTCCACCATGGCCTTCGTCTCCGGCCCGATGGCCGCCGGGGCGAGCTTCACCGGGCGGTTAAGGAGCTTCGAGAGATGCTCGACAACCGGCTTCATCTTGTGTTTACCTTCTATGTACTTCGCCTCGTCGAACGCCTTGCCGTCCTTTTCCGCCTTCTCCTTCGCTTTCTGCGCGTCCTTCTTCGGATCGCCCAGATGCGACATCAGCACGAGGTACTTCGGCTTCTGCTCGATGATGTAGTTGATGGTCGGCAGCGCGGCACGGATGCGGATGTCATCCTGGATGACACCGCTCTTCAGCGGGACGTTGAAGTCCACGCGCATCAGCACTCGCTTGCTATGAAGGTCAATGTCGCGGACTGTTTTTTTGTTCATAGTTCACCTCGCATGTTGGAATGAGCGATCCATGGGCTACAGCTTGGACGCCATCATGTTGGCGAGGTCAGCAGTTCGGACCGAATACCCCCACTCGTTATCGTACCACGCGACGACCTTGACGAAATCGCTCTTTTCCTTGCCCAACACCGTTGTGAACGGCAAGTCCACGGACGAGCTATGGGGATCGCCCTTATAGTCGACGCTCACCAGCGGCTCATCGACAGCCGCCAGGATACCCTTCATTGGGCCGGCAGCGGCATCACGGAAGGCCTGACGCAACTCGTCGGCCGTGCAGGGGACTTCCACCTGTGCGGTGAAGTCCACAACGGATACTGTAGAAGTGGGCACGCGCAGCGCATAGCCATCGAATTTGCCCTTCAGATCCGGAATGACGAGCGACAGAGCCTTGGCGGCGCCGGTGGTCGTCGGGATGATGCTCATCGCTGCCGCGCGGGCGCGACGCAGGTCGCTGTGCGGCAGATCAAGGATCTTCTGGTCGTTCGTGTAGGCGTGCACCGTTGTCATCAAGCCTCGAAGAATCTTGAACTTGTCGTGCACGACTTTCGCCGCAGGGGCGAGGCAGTTCGTGGTGCACGAGGCGTTTGATATGACGTGGTGGTTCGCTGGGTCGTACTTGTTGTCATTCACCCCCAGGACGATGGTAATATCTTCGCCTTCGGCCGGGGCGGAGATAATGACCTTCTTTGCACCCCCCTTGGTGATGTGGTTCTCGGCGCCCTTGACGGTCTTCCCTTTCTTGTTCACGCCGTCTTTCTTGATGGTGAACAGGCCGGTGCTCTCGATAACAATATCGACGCCCAGATCGCGCCACGGAAGCTTATCAAGCTCAGTTTCTTTGAAGACCTTGACCGTCTTTCCGTCGATGATGAGCGCGCCTTCAGCAAGCTCGACCTTGCCGTTGAACCGACCGTAGTTAGAGTCGTACTTGAGCAAATGGGCCATGGTTTTGAGGTCACCGATGTCGTTGACGGCCACGACCTCGAGGGTATTCGGGTAGTAATCGCGGATTGCCTTGAGCACTTGACGACCAATTCGCCCAAAGCCGTTAATTCCAACTCGGACTGCCATAGAGAACCTCCAGAACTAAGAATTGTCTATTGGTTGAATAGAAAAAAATGGCCTCGTAAGAGGCCAAAAAAAATACCGAGAAATGGAGTGAAAGTCAAGGAAACCAGGACTAGCGCACAATCATCATCTTCTTTGTCAGCTCAACATCCTTCACCATCAGGCGATAGAAATAGACACCGCTCGGCACCAGGTTGTTCTTATCATCGGTTCCATTCCACTCGAGCGCGTACCAACCTGCCGGTTGTGTTGCATCTACAAGAACTTTGATCTCACGTCCCAGCACATCAAATACCGACAGTCTTACCGTTGCATCAATGGGAATTGCGTAGCGAATGC
>JBBTCR010000471.1:0-1798 GCA_038043105.1 Bacteroidota bacterium | reverse complement strand
CGGCAGATACGGGAACAGATTCGGGCATCATCATCCGCACGGGAGCGAAAGCTTGCTGAGGCTGTGCTCGCTTTAGCACGATCTTGTCGTCATCGTGCTTGATTTCGATCTCCACAAGCTCGTTTTCTTTCATTATTTCGATGAGCTGTTTTATCTTCTTCAAGTCTGCATCGTCGTCTTTTTCCGCCATCGCCGCATCCTTTCTGAGGACCCGAACGCCTTTTTTGCCGCCGGACCCTCATAAAACCAGGGCGCAAACTCCCATTTTAGTGGGAATGAGTATAGCCGAAGGGATCATTATTGCAAGAGTTTTTCCTTGTGCCCGGTCACGCTTGCAATTAGATTCCGCCCGGTGGAAACACGAGTTTCGGGGCCCCTATCAAGGTTACTCCAGTGGCCAAAATAGCAGTCGATATTGTACTGTTACCCTCGGAAGAGATGATGGACAAGGCTATTGAAGCCAACCGAGAGTTGCTCAAACAATGTACCGATAAAATCACGCTGAACAAGAAGGACTGCCTTCCGCACATTTCTCTGGCGATGGGCTGCATCGAAGAAACGGACATTGCCAACATTGAGAAAACTCTACGGGCGGTCGCGAGGAACCACCCTCCGGGGCCGCTCAGCGTTGTCGGCATACGCATTGAAACAAATGCAGCGCGCCGGAAAGTGTCCGTGTTTGAGGTCGGCAAAACTGAACCGCTTCAATCGCTCCATGAAGCCGTTATGCGAGAGCTGGCGCCGTATTTCAGCTATCATGTGACGGCTGATATGGTCCTTTCTGAGCGAGTGGCCGACGAATTGACACTGTGCTGGATCAGAGACTATCCGGAAAAGTCCAGCTTTGAAAACTTCTTTCCACACATCACCGTCGGATACGGCCAAATCACCGGCTTGCCCTCACCCATCAAGTTTCGCGCCGCCCAACTGGCCTTATGTCACCTGGGAAACCATTGCACTTGCCGGAAAGTGCTCGCATCAGTAGAGCTTTCAATACAATCCTGAATATCTGGGAAATCTGGATAAAAATTCCTTGCATTATCGGACAAACCCAATTATCCTGACCGCTCAGGAGTACAGAGTTGGCAAATGGTGATCGTTCGGGACAAATCCAGCCCGCCTTGGCTTTGGCCAGGCAAGAGAACAGGCACGGCAGATGTGCCCAGGGCGATCGCAGGGTGAATGAAGGTAATATCAGGAAGGAGGTCCGTGTGAAAATAAATCAGGATTTTGCCATGTCGGTTGCAATGATTCTCTTTCTCAAGAAGAGAAAGAACACCGATTATCTTCAGGCATCGGAGATCGCCACGGCGCTGGACTTCTCCGTGGGATACCTGCAAAAAGTGATACAGATGCTCAGCAAGCAAGGCATTGTGGAGTGTAAGCGAGGGAGAATAGGCGGCGTCCGAATAAGAGCTAAGGTTGTCACACTGCTGGATTTATGGCAGGCCACGTGCGGCGGGCTGGATTACAGGAATCCGGCTCTGCCCGTCATGAAAAAACCGCTCAAAGCCTTTTCAGACTCGATGAGCAAGGTGGTCGTTTACAGAAAACAATAGAGAGACGAGCGACCTGCCTGAAGTGTGGAGTGACTAAAGTGCCTAAAGTTGAAAGTGCCTAAAGTTCGCGTGGGCTCTGCCTCACTTTAGTCACTTTAGTTCACTTCAGTCACTTAGCTCATTTCACTTCTGGTCCTTTCCTCCGAGGAGTCCTTTGATCAATCCTTTGGACTTCTCCACGGCATCCTTGATCTCGCCGGGGGCCTTGTCGCCCAGTTGCTTGTCCAACTGTTTGTCAA
>JBBTCR010000470.1:0-1087 GCA_038043105.1 Bacteroidota bacterium | reverse complement strand
ATCAAATATGAAAAATCAAAAAGGAAAATGACAAATCAAAATGTAAAAACTAAATGCGTGATGGTGCGGAAGATCTGTGGGCAAAATTTGATTTTTGCGCTGTAATTTTGCTATTTGATCTTTGATACTTCGTTTGTCCTCATCACTCAATGAACCGATCACCCGATCGCTCGATTCTGCTTGGTGCTCACATGTCCATTGCTGGAGGGGTTCACACGGCCGTCGAGCGCGCAGTGAAGATTGGCTGCACCACGATGCAGATGTTCGTCAAGAACAATACTCAATGGAGCGGCAAGCCTTTGACGGAACAGGACGTTTCAACCTACAAAAAGCTCCTGTCGGAATCAAGCATTGGACCGGTCCTCGTGCACGATACGTACCTGATTAACCTGTGTGCGACCGACACGATTATCCTGAAGAAATCGCGGGGTGCTCTTAAAGACGAATTCAATCGCGCTGAACAGCTCGGTGTTTTGTATTTAAACTTTCATCCTGGAGCACATATGGGGGCGGGCGAAGATGATGGTATCAAGCTCGTGGCGGAATCGCTCAACATCATTCACTCGCAGATAAAGGGGTATCGAGTCAAAAGCGTTCTGGAAGCCACCGCGGGGCAAGGGACCGCCCTCGGGTACCGGTTTGAGCAGCTGCGTGCTATCATCGACCTCGTGGAGGAGAAGGAACGGATGGCGGTGTGCATCGACACGTGTCACGTCTTCGCGTCAGGATATGACATCTCAAGTGAAGCAGGCTATCGGCGGACGTTCGAGGAGTTCGATGCGGTCGTGGGGCTTGAGCGTCTCGTAGCGTTTCACGTGAACGACTCGAAACGGGAGCTCGGATCTCGCGTCGACAGGCACGAGCACATTGGCAAAGGGAGAATCGGAAAGACAGGGTTTCGGTTGTTGATGAACGATGCTCGGTTTCGGGGCATTCCGAAGATATTAGAAACACCGAAGGGACCGGAGATGAAGGAAGATGTGAGGAATATGCGCGTGCTGAGGGGGCTGGTGCAGGAGCGAGGGGAGTAAGACCTAAGATGGTAGACGAAAGATGGGAGAATACAGAATGCAGGAGTCAGAAGCCA
>JBBTCR010000469.1:0-1437 GCA_038043105.1 Bacteroidota bacterium | reverse complement strand
CAGGAACGCAGCAGGTTCGGCCCCGACGTAACCGGCGAGAAGCTGGCCATCGCCCACGCGCCCGTCCGAAAGGCCAAGCCCGGCGAGGATCTGATCATTCGTGCGACGGCAAGCTCGAAGGAACCTGTAGCCGGCGTCAAAGTTCTGTACCGCAGCGGCCAGGGCGAGTATCGTGACATCGAAATGCGGCAAACCGAGCCGTATATCTACCGGGCCGTGATACCGGGCAGCGAGGTGAAGGAAGCGCTGGAATATTTCATCGAAGCACGTGACCAAAGCGATGCACGATCCCGAACCAATTCGATTTCGGTATCCGTTACCGATGACAGCGAGCCGCCGTTGCTGCGGCATACGCCCATTGCTCGCGCTGCGGCGGCGAAACCCCTGGCGGTCACCGCCGAAGTCAGCGACCCGGCCGGAATCAAGTGGGTCCGTCTTCACTATCGAAGCGTGAACCAGTACGAGGATTACAAGACAATTGAGATGACGCCCACGGGACAGAAGAACCCGCCTGCCGTCGGTCGGGCAGGTCTGTACCAAGCGGTCGTACCTGCCCAGGATGTCGTGGCGAAGTACGATTTCATGTACTTCATCGAGGTCATGGACAACCACGGCAACGGCAGAATCTACCCGGAACTGCAAAAGCAAACACCTTACATCGTCGTCAAGCTTGCCCGCCAGGCGGACGGCGGGCTTGAACGCTTAGGGAACGAATCCTGCGAAAATCACAAGGGATACGCTCGTAGAACTCGGCGAGAGATTATATGTCAAAATCACAGAGATTGTTATACCTGAGTGGAAGGAGGCGTTCAATCAACTAACATTACAGGACTGTATCGACTACATATACAACCTGACCATCAACCGAACCTTCGACGGGTTTTATAGAGAAAAGTCTGTCGTAACCGGAACTTTGGAGAAAAAGTTTTTGGATGTTAAATTCGTCGAGTCGGAGCCGGAACTTGACCACGCGGGAGACGTCGATTATCTGGGGTACGTTGGTAATAAGGCGTTTGGCATACAGATAAAACCTGTAACCGCTAAGGCGAACTTCGGCAATTATTCTCCTTCCGAAAGGATGAAGGCAAGCTTCCGAGAGTTTGAGCGAAAATACGGAGGCAAGGTATTTATTATTTTCAGCGTCGATGATGAAATAAAGAATATAGAGGTCCTCGAAGAGATAGAAAAAGAAATTGTCCGACTCACGAAACTGCAAGACGGAAGGAAGGATTGAAGGGCCTACGCAGGATACTTGTTGCCAGTACAAATCCGGGGAAGTTAGAGTTGCGCGAGATACTGGGACGGGATATCGTATGAGTCGATTTAGGCGATACCAGAATCTCGACGAGATTCCAAATGAAATCGAGTGGTTGCGGAATTGAGGAAGGTGGTTGCGAAGGTGTTCTTGACGCGTTACAATGGCCCGGTGTTTGGAAT
>JBBTCR010000468.1:0-3719 GCA_038043105.1 Bacteroidota bacterium | reverse complement strand
TTCCATCTAAATTCGCTGACAGCGGTGATCATCGAGCGCTGGGGTTTTTGCTCAAGAAGATTGAAATAACCTAAGAGTTTCATTAATATAATAATGAATGATGTTATGCAAACCGCAAAGAAACCTTGCCACGAAGGCTCGAAGACACGAAGAAAAATAAAGAATGGAAGGGAAAAACCCAACTTACCCTTGGTGTCTTTGTGAATTAGTGGATGAGAAATCAATCCTTGCGTAAGATCAGTTACTGAGTATAATCAGAAATTTCTCTTCGGTATTTCCGGCAGGGTAAGTATAGAGCGAATCCCGATATATTTCACCCTGTCTTATCACTGCTCACGCGTCAGGAATGGTAGGTCTTATGGAAGGCGGCAATCTCCTCCATCATCTCACGAGCTTCTTCGTCTGTTAGGGGTTTCTTTAGTTTGATTGACCTCACCAAGTCTATGATTTCACCGGGACTTGTTTGCGTCCAAGGCTGACCAGGTTCGTGAGACGCTTTTGATGCCTCAGTAGCGGAAGCATTCTTGTAAATCTCGGAAACTTCCTTCAATATCCGTTGTTGGCGCGGTGAGAAAACAGATAGATCCGGCTTACGTTTGGCATAGAACTTAAATCCGAAGCCCAAGCTTCCATCCGATTTTTCGAATTCGAATCTCTCACAAACCAGCGCATCAGCGAAATCATTTGGAATGACCAGGTCTTTCTCGGTAGAAATCTCACGATTGAATTCCCTTGGAACAGGACCCATTGGCCAGGCTTCGTACTCTAGGTTGGTTACTGGATATCCTTTCTCCTTGAAGTGCCTGAAATCCAGTTCCGCGAGGAGCTTGAACAACATCATCTTCGTGGGACTCTTCACTTCTCTAGCGAAGAAAATCAGAGCTTCCAGCAGTCTTTTTCGGAACTTGTCCATCTCTCTCACCAATGTAATCTAACGTCAGGAGCTTAGGAATTGTTTCGCCAAATGTCAATGCGCCAAATCAAGCGAAATTTGGCCCTCGTCACTCATTCATGAACAACACTCTCGCCGATGAAGCGTCTGATGGAAATCGCACTTCCAAGAATACCAAGCACACATCCGACACCGATAACAACCGCATAGTAGAACGGTTGGATGCGGACGAAATCGGATAGCTCAACCGAAATCCAGCGCGCGAGATATTCAAAAACGAGAAAGAGGATTCCTGCGGCTGCACTTCCGCCGACAAGACCCTGCACCAAGCCTTCAAGAACAAACGGACCTCGTATGAACGACTTCGTCGCTCCGATGAGCTTCATCGTCTGCACGATTTTTCGCTTCGCGTAGATCGCGAGCCGAATGGTGTTGGCGACGAGGAAGATCGACGAGATCGTGATGAAAACTCCAATACCAAAGATGAGCCAGAGAAACGTGGTCGCTCGCCGGTCGAGCATCTCCAACAACGTCTTGCGATAAATGACGTCATCCACCCCCTTGATCTGCCTGACGGCATTGTAGACCGACTCGGCTCCTTTCGCCGTTTTGTACCCATCTTTGAGAAAGATCTTGATAGACGCTGGCAGCGGATTGAAGTCCAAAACCTTATGGATGTCTTCGCCGAATTCTTCCTTGAAAATCGCTGCAGCCTGCTCTTTTGAGATGTAGCGGACTTCCCGCACACCCTGAAGCGAAGCGATGCTGTCGCGCACGATCGACACATCAATCGGGGCGAGATGATCCGCGAGGAATGCTTCCATCTCGACTTTCTCACGCATCGATTCGACGATGCTGTGGGCGTTCAGCGCCAAAATCGTAACCGTCCCCAGCAGCAACAGCGATATGCAAATGGTCATGATCGCTGCGAACGTCGATAGCTTTGCGCGTTTGAAGCCCGAGAAGCTCTCACGAACAATGTACGCGATTTGCATGAATTAGCTCTTGATGGTCTTGCCAAACGGATAGGAACCGAGGATGCGCACAAGCGTCGCGAGCTCACCCAGATGATCGAGAGCTTGCTGCATTCTCTCGTCGGCTGTCGATCCTTCCACATCGAGGTAGAAGAGATACTCCCACGGCCTTCCAATGAGAGGGCGCGATTCGATCTTGAGCATGTTGATCTCACGCAGCGCAAACACCGCAAGCGCCTTGAACAGTGCTCCGGGAACATTCTTCACGGCAAAGACCAGCGAGGTCTTTTCCCCGACCTTGTGATTCGACCGTTTCCTCGAGAGCACGATGAATCGGGTGTAGTTGTGGTGGTTGCTCTCCACGTTCCGGCGCAAAATTTCCAGGCCATACGCAGAAGCTGCGCGGGCGCTCGCAATTGCAGCAGCATCTCGTCGGCTCTTCGCACGAATCATTTTCGCTGCACCTGCAGTATCGTAGAATGCCACAACGCTCACCCGCTTGAGCCTGCGTAAGAACTCCTCACACTGTCCCAGGGCTTGAGGGTGGGAGTAGATAGAACGAACCTCCTTCAACGATACGCCGGGAAGGGTCATCAGGTGGAGCTGGACGCGAAGCTTCACTTCGCCGACGATGGACAGCTTGTGCTTCAGGAGGAGGTCGTAGTTCTGATGAACGCTACCATAGACGGAATTCTCAATCGGCACAACGCCGTGGTGCGATCCGTGCTTGGCCGCGAAAGCGAAAACGTCCTTGAAGCTTTGCACCGGAAGCAAATGAGCCTTCGGCCCGAAGAAGCTTCGTGCAGCCTCCTCGCTAAAGGCACCCGGTTCGCCTTGGTAAGCAACAATCATCGGGACCTCACCCCTTCGACTTCGTTCGTCTCGACTGCGTCGAGACTCGCTTCGCTCAGGACAGAGCCTAACCGTCTCCTAAAAGGAAAGGGAAACAGATTAGAAATTCGATTCGTCGCGCCAGCGGACGATCATCCACGGTTTCTGCGGCTCGGGGCGAGCCAGAGCCAGCGTTGCATACCCGTCGACTCGAATGATATCACTCGGATTGAATGTGACGGTGAGATTAAAATTGCGACTCACATTGGCCCTCGTATTCAGCGAATCCGTCGAGACGGAGATCATGTTGTTCCAGACGAGATCGAGCCGCTGGACGTTTTGGAACAACCCGTGCGTCGTCAACATATCTTCATCTCTTCCCCACGTGACATCGACACCCCGATCGTAGTCACGGTAAACGAACGAGAACTCGGAGCTGAGCAACTGGCCGTAGATCGTTGTGTCGCGAAACGTGTACGCATGTTTGATATTCTGAAACACCCCGTCAATCGTCACCGGATCTCCGAGAATCGAGCTCCCTTCCTCAAGGTTCTCATCCAATCCCGGGGCAAACGGATTGCATGAACTCAGCATCAAGAACAACGGCAATATCTTCCCGATTGATTTCATCTAGTGTGTTGTTCCTTAAATAACTTGAATAAGTGGTAGGCCTTTGGTATCTTGGGTTCGTCTCGTATCATGGAGGTGACCCATGTCGAAAGGCAGACCTAAGAAACCAGTGGTCCTCCCAGAGGAGGATCGCCAGCAACTCTCAGCCATTGCCCGCTCTCGGTCGCTGGCACACGGACTTGTTCAGCGCGCTCGTATCGTCCTGTTAGCGGCCGACGGGCTTGCCAATGCTCAAATCGCTGAGAAGCTCGGATTCAGCCAGCAATCGGTGTGTCTCTGGCGCAAACGCTATCTGGATCACGGTGTTCAAGGACTCCACGATGAACTGAAGCCTGAGCGTCCGCGGACAATCTCGGATGAGAAAATCGCAACCCTGATTCGCCGGACGCTCA
>JBBTCR010000467.1:0-1252 GCA_038043105.1 Bacteroidota bacterium | reverse complement strand
TCCCTCAGGATGACGTGCTGTTGAGCGGATCTTGGCGTACCGTCATCCTGAACGCCAAACGTCATTCTGAGCGGAGAATCTGCCTCGCCCAGTTTATCAGATCCTTCGCTTCGTCCGCCGGCGGACTTCCCTCAGGATGACGTTGTTCTTAGCGGTCCCTCAGGACGTGCTGTTTGCACCAAACGTCAGTCAATTCGAGTCCCGAGTCACGTCAGGCTAGACTCCGTTGAGAACTGTTGAACGCGAAGTGCACACTTGGAATGAAAATGTGAGAGAGCTTCAGCGGAAACAGATTGAGGAGAGCAAACAACGTTGGAGCAAGCGGCCGACGAACCGTGTGAGACGCAATTCGAGTTCAGCAGACTCTTACTACCGTGAAATTGACCTGAGAATACTCTCTATCCTTATAGCCAATTCTGGAATATCTTTTGTGGCCGTATCCCATACAGCGTCTAAATCGACGCCAAAGTATCCATGGATGAGCTTGTCCCTCATTCCAGACATCTTGTTCCAGGGTATATCAGGATATTTGCTTCGTAGGTCCTCAGAAATATTCTTCGTGGCTTCTCCTATGACTTCCAGTTCTCTTATCACGGCATCCTGCAACATGCGATTTGCCACGAACCCATCTCGGCTAGCGCCCGCCAAATACTCCCCGATCAATTTCGCGCCGTCCACGATATGGTTCAAGAAGACAGAATCATCCTTCTTCATCCGTACACCACCTTTGCTTCTCGTTCGATTCTGTCGATGAGATACGGGCTTATTGATTTTCTTGTCAGCAAGTCCACCTTTACATTCAGGGCCTCTTTCAGTTCCAGTTCTATGCCGACCAGGTCGAGGAGGCTTTTTCTGTCGGAAAATTCCGCGAGAATGTCGATATCACTTTCAGATGTTGCCTCCCCTCGCGCATAGGAACCGAAGAGCGCTATTCTTTTTGCCCCATGCCTTGTAAGAATCGATACTATTGTGCCAACCCTTGCATCTTCCATTGCTTTACTCCCGAGAGCATGGCAGTGCTTCTTGAGAAGTTTAAGAAGGAATCTAGAGAAAGTAAAGCAGCCAACAAGGGACGGAGTGAGACTGATCCGCCGTGTGACAAATGCAGGGAGTGAACCTGCCCGCCCGACCGAACATACGTGGTGCTCACCGCGGTCGTTCGGGCGGGCCCGCCTTGAGAGCAGCAACACGGCCAGTCGGGGAATCTGAATCGCGTGCGCAACGGAGTTCAAACGTTGCGTCGTGCATCCCG
>JBBTCR010000466.1:0-1766 GCA_038043105.1 Bacteroidota bacterium | reverse complement strand
ACTTCATCATCGCCTGTGGCAGTATACTTCTTGATCACTCTTCGCGCAATCGATTGGGGATAACGAGTTTGTACTGCGAGACAGGGTGTTCGAACACGAGGATCGATGACCCCATTCAAAGGGCCTTGCCTAGCAGCTCGGGGAGATTGTTGCGATAGCTGCGGCTCATCGTCAGTTGTGTCCCATCCCGCAGGATGACGACGTACTCACCATGAAACCACGGTTGAAGTTCTTTGATCTTTTCGATGTTCACGAATGTCGAGCGATGAATTCGAATGAATTGATTAGGATCAAGTTTCTTCTGAATCGCGCGCATCGTCTCGCGGAACAAGTGTGTATCCGTTCCCACATGCAGCCGTACGTAATTTCCCGCCGCTTCAATCCAATCAATCTCATCCGTCTTGAGGAAGAACACGCGTCCCCCCGATCTGACAACAAGGCGGTTCGCATGTTTCCTGGCCGCCCCCAGCCCCTCCAGCAACGAGAGCAGCCGCTGATGGAAGTTACCCTGTTTCTCTTTTTCGATCTGAGTCTTTGCTTGCCGGAGGGAATGCTGAAATCGTTGCTTGTCGAACGGCTTAAGGAGATAATCAAGCGCGTGCACTTCAAACGCCTGAAGTGCGTATTGATCGTATGTCGAAACGAAGATCACCACAGGGACATGATTGTTACCAAGCGCCTCCAGCATGCCAAAACCATCCAACCCCGGCATCTGAATGTCAAGGAAAACGAGGTTCGGAGACTTTGCCCGAATTGCGTCTACGGCTTCGGGGCCGTTCGTGCACTCGGCAACTAGTTCAACATCGGGTTCGTTTTTGAGCATTTCCCGAATTTTCTGGCGTCCCGGTGGCTCGTCATCAACGATAATTGCGCGCACTCGTTCCGATTCGGTCATCGTCATACCTCCTGCCCTTCCAAACAATTGAGAAGGACTCTCACTATTCCCCGTGTTTTCAAGTGATCGCTCGGATCATCAGGCATTAGACTGCTTTCAAGGGGGAAAGGATGCGCTTCTCCGCGTGCACACCGCGATCATGATGAAAGACGCAGTAAAACCGTAAAAGTTACAACAGGCTTGGTCAGATATAAAAAACCCGGCCTGCACAATGTGCCAGCCGGGGTTGTTCACATTTCTTACCTTTGCTCTTGCTTACTCTTTCTTCTTCGGCTTCCAGTTTACATCAAGCGCTTCACTCTCTGGAAATATCGAGAGCTTTGCGGCCTCAACCTTTGATCGATATGCCGCCACGTCTTCGGCAAATGCTTTGTTGAACTCCTTCAGTGCGTTCTCCAAAATCGCTTCGGCTTGCCGAAGGTATGTTTCCTGCGTCGGTGTTATAGCATCCCATGATGAGCTCAGCGACCGGAACACGTAGCCTAGTCGCGCTGAGGCGGTGTTTGGTCTGCTTGCGATTCCTTGAACGCGGTCTGGTTCTTGCGCAAAATTATCCGCAACGGTCGTCAACCTTTTCTTCAAATCCTCCGAAGCTTTCTTCAGCACCTTCGCCGTGTCGTCCTTTCGATCTTTGATCTGCCCCAAGACGAAGTCGATAGCTTTTCGTGTTTTCTGAATTCGATCGACCGCTTCAGCAACCACCTCGATACGCTCTCCCACTTTGACAATCGCGTCATATTTTTGCCGACGGACTTCAAGCGGGATGCTTGTGCGGGGATCGGGCAACACATCGACTGTCTGTGTTGCTTCCAGTTTACCGAGCTTGATCCTCACGCTGTATTTACCCGGCAGCACTTCGGGTCCCTGTGGC
>JBBTCR010000465.1:0-3395 GCA_038043105.1 Bacteroidota bacterium | reverse complement strand
GCATCGATCACAGGGTTGCGGGCGGCGATAATGCCTTTCTTTCCCTTGAAATGCGTGTAGCCGTACGGTTCTCCTTTCATCGGATTACCGCCGACGAGCTCCGTATTCATCAAAATGGGAAACCGATCTCTTGCCCAGGCCATCGACCGGGATATCGAGCTCCATTCTCCTTCAGACAGAATATCGGGAGAGATGTACAACTCGTACATCGAGACACCGCGCGCGAAGTACAGCAGCACATCGTCTGTGAATTTATCCAGCGGCTCCGATGCAGTTCCGACGGATTCATGCTTGCCTTTGATAATGCCGTGTGTCATAAGGTTGGCAATGGGGAACCAGAGCCCTTTGATTTTCCAGTCCTCATACAACACAAAGTCGCGATAGGTGATTGCCCCATCACGCATACTGATGGACAGCACGTCTGCAAAGCCATAGTCCGCCCCTTGCATCCAGATGGTGTTCGCGTGCTTCACCCACCACGGACTCATCCACGTGCCGGAGGTGATGTTGAGGAAGATGTTCGGATTCTTTTCTCGAACAGTCCGACACATTTCGGCTACGGTCTGTAAGACTGCCCTGCGGGAGTAAACGTCCATCGGGTGGCCGTGATCTGGCTCGCTGCAGGAAAACTGGATGCCATCCCATTTGTAGTATCCTACCCCGTCGTTCTGGACGAAGTTCGTGACTCGCCTTTTCAGCAGCGCACTGTAATTCTTACCCGCGACACAGAGCATGGAAGCCACGACTTCGTAGCCGTGGTCTTTCATCCACCCGATGCGCTGCGAGCGAAAGGAATAGCCGCCCGTGGGACCAAACCAAACACCAAGGCTTGTATTCGTCTTCTTGAGTTCGTCGGCGAGCGGCTTGAGTCCGTTCGGCCACTCTTCAATACGAAGCACCCAATCGCTCTTGTACACATCCCAGCCGTCGTCGAGCACGAAGGCATCCAGCTTGATGTTGTGTTTCTCGATCATGTTCCGTCGAAGCAAATCGACCATCTTCATCGCGGTCTTCTCGCTCATCACGTTGTCGGCGGACCAGTTGGGATATTCGGGCGAACGGAGGTCGTACCACGTATTATAGAGGGAGTACGGTCTCAAGGGCGCGACTCTAATTTCATCCACGTATTGAAAAAACCAAAGCTTGACGTTTTGATTCGGCGTCACCGCGGTCACAAGCCAGTCACTCGATAGCCAGCTCTTGCCGATGCGCTCACCGAACTCCTGACCGCAACGAAGCTGATATCTTCCCTTGCCGAGATACTCAAGGTGATTCTCGGACGCGGGGTACTCGAGTCCGAAAAATGCTCCTCCGTTCTTCATCAGCACCGCAGCAGGCTGGCCAAATCCACCGTTCTTCACGACGGATCTGACACCTCCAATCCTGCCGTAGCGCGGCCAGAACCATCGGAGCAAGTGGTTTCTGCCGCTGGAGTCCATAACGGCGATATTTCGTACGATAGAGAATGCATTCGGCTCGAGACGGTACGTGAGCAGTGCACGAATCGAATGTCCGACACCCCTGAACATCAGGGAAAGCTCCTTCGCACCATCAGGCAGCTCTCGCTGCTCGTGGCCTTGATATGAGAAATGCGTTTTGGTCAAGAGGATCAGGTTATCTGCGTTGTTCGCCTTGCCCGGCGCATCCCAATCGGTGAACATCACATCCAGTGCAAAATCGGCGTCCGTTTCAATCGCCGCGGTGGAACCGCCGGTCTGGCGGGCCCACTCCGGTTGGACTTCCAGACGATCAGAAATGAGTTTGCCGCTCTCAACGGTGACGGAACACTTCACGCGACCGTTTTCGAGATTCAATACGCTCGCCGCCTTCTCCTGGTCTGACGCCGCGTGGGCATATGTGAGCAGGTTGGACGTCTGGACCACGAGCGCGATGAGAGCGGCCGATGCACCGATTGCGAAATTCTTCAATCGGGATTTTTTCGATTCGTAAGTCGTAGAAGAACTTCCCTTCACGAGAAAAGACCGCCTGGGGACGTTGCAGCAATTTGACATCAAACCTACCTCCCGAAGTCGAAGTGTGCGCAAATTAATACTTGATTATGCCGGAATTTGGTACTAATATGTTCCGAGACGAATCCAGGAGAACCCTATGCCTATCATCAAATCGATCTCGAGCCTGCGCCACCGAACCCGCGAGATCGCCACAATTTGCCACGAGCAAGATGAGCCCGTGTATCTGACAACGAATGGTGAGGGTGACTTGGTTGTGATGAGTATTGACCATTATGAGCGCCTCAAGGCTCAAGTTGAGCTTTTTGAGAAGCTTGGTGCAGCGCAAGCCCAGTCTGCAGCAGGGAAGAAGGGCATTACGCATAGACAAATGATGGCAAACCTCCGACGCCGAGTGAATGCCCGATAGATACGCAATTCGATATCTTCCCGTAGCTCAAGAAGATCTGATGTCAATTTTTGACTGGATAGCGCAAGACAGCCCTAATCGAGCCTTGTCGTTTGTCGAGAAGCTCGATAAACGGATCGGGCTTTTGCGACGACATCCGCTCCTGGGACGAATACCAAGACATCTGAGACTTCGAGAGTATGGGTACCGCGTCCTGATTGTTGAGTCCTACCTCGTATTCTACATCGTCCGCGGACAGACGATAGAAGTTCATCGAGTAGTCCACGGTTCTCGCAATTTGGATCACCTCATCTAGCCAACATGATTTCCAACCCTCGTGCGGCAGATATTCACATAACTGGTGCAATTATGTTACCGAGACGTGCCTGGCTCACTCTTCAGCGAACGGCTGCTCGATAGACACCGCCTCCATCCCGCCGAGGAAGCGCCCTCCATCCTCAGTTACCACAAAGCAGTCTTCGTGACGAATGCCGAACTCACCGTAAATATATATTCCGGGCTCGTCGCTGAAGGTCATGCCCGGCTGCAGCTTCAACATGTTCCCTTTGACGAGATACGGATACTCGTGGCCGTCCATGCCAATTCCGTGCCCGAGTCTGTGAGAGAAGTACTTGTAGCCAGGTCCATATCCCGCATCTTCGATGACCTTGCGGGCAACGCGGTCGATCTCTTCGCAAGCGACGCCGGGTCGAACGGCCTTCAACGCCTCGCTCTGCGCTTTTCTCACAATGTCCCACACTGCCTTCTGCTTCTCAGACGGCTTGCCGAACACGATCGTCCTCGTCACATCCGATCGATAGCCTTCAACGCTACAGCCGCCGTCCACCATAATCGTATCTCCCTCCTTCAGCGTGCGCGGGACCCGCGACCCATGCGGAAACGCCGTGCTCGGTCCAAACTGCGGACCGCCGCCTCCGCTCACCCCCATTTGCTGATGCGCGGCGCTGATGGCCTGTGAGAGATCCCGTGGGCTCATCCCTTCACGCACCTGTTTGAATCCCTCCCTGTAGGCGAGC
>JBBTCR010000464.1:0-2350 GCA_038043105.1 Bacteroidota bacterium | reverse complement strand
CACATTATAAAATCTTGGAAAAACTTGGGGAAGGGGGAATGGGCATCGTGTACAAGGCCCAGGACACCAAACTCGACCGGCTCGTCGCGCTCAAGTTCCTGCCCCATCATTTGACGGCCAACGAGACGGAACGCAGCCGTTTTCTGCAGGAAGCAAAGGCCGCCGCCGCGCTCAACCATCCAAACGTCTGCTCGGTCATCGACATCCAGGAACACGACGGTCAACAATTCATCGTAATGGAGTACGTCGACGGCGTGACGCTTCGGTCAAAGCTGCCTTTCCAGGACGTGCAGCAGGCGGTCCACTGCGCAATACAGATCGGGGAAGCGTTAAGTGAAGCACACGGCAAAGGGATCGTCCATCGTGACGTAAAGTCCGACAACATCATGGTGACCGGTAAGAATCACGTGAAAGTTATGGACTTCGGCCTGGCAAAGCTCAAAGGCTCACTGAAACTCACACGCACCTCCTCGACGGTGGGCACCCTCGCCTACATGGCGCCCGAACAGATTCAGGGAGGAAAAGTTGATGCGCGGTCGGACATCTTCTCCTTTGGAATCGTGCTGTATGAAACGCTCACCGGTCGAACGCCATTCCGAGGCGAACACGAAGCGGCAATGATGTATTCTATCATGAACGAAGAACCGGAGTCGCTCCTCAAGCATCGCAGCGATCTTTCTCCCGAGTTCGATCGTATCATCCGAAGAGCGCTGGAAAAAGATCCTGAGGACAGATACCAGTCTGTGGCAGATATGGTAAGTGAATTGCGGCACGAGCAAAAGAAGTCGGGAAGAATTATTCGCCCATCCATTGCAGACGTGGCGCCGGTACATCCGTCATCGGCCGAAGAGAAACCGGTTGTCATCCAGGAGGCCGGGGCGAAGAAGCGAGCAATCATTTTCGTTGCGGCGGGTATGGTCCTTGCCGCCGTAGCGGCGTCGGTATACCTTTTCATCGGTCGTGAGCAAGCCATCGACTCCCTTGCCGTGCTGCCATTCGAGAACGTCGGTGGAGGACAGGATCTCGATTACCTCAGCGACGGTATCACAGAGAGCATTATCAATAACCTTACGCGGATACAGGGATTGAGAGTCGTTCCGAGAAGCTCAGCGTTCCGGTTCAAAGGGAAGGATGTCGATCTTCAGGAGGTCGGCTCGAAACTGAGCGTCCGCGCCATCCTCACCGGCAAGATCGTGCACCGCGGCCCGGCACTCGATGTGCAGGTCGATCTCGTGGATGTCAAAAACGAATCGCAACTTTGGGGAAATCGCTACCAATCAGATCTGAACAGTATTCTTTCACTGCAGCAGCAGATCACGAAGGAGGTTTCCTCGAAGTTGGGAACCAGTTTGAGCGGCGAAGAGAAAGAAAAACTCTCCAGGCAATCCACAGAAAATACGGAGGCGTACACTCTTTACCTGCAGGGGCGGTATTACTGGAACAGGCGCAGTGCTGCGTCCCTCGAAAAGGCGATCGACTATTTCAAGCTGGCGATCGAGCGTGATCAGGGATATGCCCTGGCGTACGTCGGCCTGGCGGATTGCTACGCTCTCCAGACGCAGTACACTGGCACGCCGGCCGCGGTGGCTCTCCCCCGAGCCCAAGAGGCAACGGAGAAAGCGCTCCAGCTCGACAACACGCTCGCTGAGGCACACACAACGTTGGCATTTATCCACCAGAGTCGTTGGAAATTCGACGCCGCTGAAAAAGAATACAAGCATTCGATCGAACTCAATCGGAAGTACGCCACGACCTACCACTGGTATTCCTTGCTGCTGCACTACGTCGGACGATCGGAGGAAGCTTCGGCCGTCATCCAGCGCGCTTATGAGATCGATCCACTTTCTCCCATTATCATTCTAAACGTTGGACTGGCGCCTTTTTACAAGGGTGATTACAACAAAGCACTTGCCTACTTTCGGAAGTCGAACGAGATCGACCCATCCTTTGCGTCCGGCTATTCCTTTGCAGGACTGGTGTACTTCAAGTTGAAGGATTACGTGCAAGCTCTTCCGCTGCTGGAAAAGGGGCTCGAGCTCTCTGGCCGATCGAGCGAGTCGATCTCCTATCTGGGTTACTACTACGGCAAAATTGGGAATCGGCAAAAAGCGCTCACGTTACTTAAAGAGAATCAGGATCGCTACTACGCAGGTACCGGACCGGCATACAATGTTGCACGAATCTATGAGGGTCTTGGAGATCGAGATAAGGTCGTCGAATGGCTTGAGCGGGACTATCGGGATCACAGCATTTGGATGATCAGACTCAGAACAGATGTCGGCTGGGATGATGTGCACTCTGATCCTCGGTTTCTTGATCTGATGAAAAAGGTGGGCGTAGCGAAATGATC
>JBBTCR010000463.1:0-2391 GCA_038043105.1 Bacteroidota bacterium | reverse complement strand
CGCCGCACTCGGTTCGCCGGGAGATCCACGATCACCAGAAGATCTCGCTGAAAGCACGGCTTGGGCACCAGTCGGACCAGGGGAAAGTGTGGGCCCGGGTCGCGGAGATCTCCAACCGGATGGATGCGCCGACCGAGACGGGGGCGATCAACGACGTCTACGAGCAGCGGGAATCGTCCCTCAAGGACTATGCGGACAAGATCCACCCCAAGGGCACGGAGACCGGCGGGGCCTTCTTCATCGGGGGGCGGTTCGTGGGGCTGGACCTGTTCGACCGGCCGGCGACCTTCCTCTACCTGTTCCCAAAGCTCCTGATGGCGGTGGCCGTCGAGGCGGCGATGGAAGAGCGGAACCGGGCCCGTTCCCCGAAGTTCGCCGCGGCCACGAAGGCGAAGCTGTCCTCCGTCCTCAAGGAGATCTCGGCGTCGCTCTTCGAGAAGTACGAGCCGGTCGGGGTGGGCGAGGACTGGCGGTACGACGGGAAGCTCTCCTTCGGGAAGGCGCTGCATTTCCGCGAGGAACTGGTTCACCTGTCGGCGTTCAGGAAGTAGGGGCGTAGGGAGAGAACTCAAACTATCCCTTGGAGGCAGCGTTTATCCGGTTATAAATCGTACCTGCCGCGGGGGTAGGTATCTTGTCGGGAAGCCGTTCGAGAAATTTCGAAAAATATTTGATGCCGATAATATCTATTCCCTTGGCCTTTCCGCGGACTTCAATGAATGCATTCGTAAACAGGATGACCGGCTCGGGAAGGGGAGTGGTGATCCCCCATTTGGCAAGGATTTCCCTAACCAGGTAACACTGGGCCCAGGCCTGCTTCAAAAAATCCTTTTCCAACGGTCGGCCGTTTCGCAATAGTTTCTCCCCGTCGAAGGATATTTTTCCGGCGTGGCTTTTTGTTTCCAGGGTGAAGATGCCTTTTGAACAAATAAGTATGTGATCGATATTTCCCTTCCCTGAGTCGAAGTCGTGGATAACGAAATTGCCCTCCGGCAAGTTGTCAAGGATCGCCCCGACCGCCTCCTCCGCCTCGGCGCCTCGTTCTGCGTCTTTGCTGCGTTTCGCTTTTTCAAGTCCATTCTTTTCCAGGTATTTGATGGCGGCGAATACGACAACGAAAACGAATACCGATGCGCCTAGGCCATAGGACCCGATCGTTTTGGAATTTTTGGAGAATAGGATGGTAATCAGAAAGACAACTGCCATCGCAGCTATGCCCGCAAAAAGCCTGGACATTTGCATCGTTCGGGTACTTCTTCCCGCCTTGTTCTTTACTGTGGCGGTGGATCGAAACCCTATTGATTTTGGCAAGTGCATCCCCCCGGCAGCGATTAACTTCCAAGTGTCTTTTCGGAATACCGGCGGAAAAGGTTTATGCGAAGACGGCATCGTCCTTGCGAGGTTACGTGGATATGAAAAGCTTCTTGGGAGGGAAAGGAGTACTGTGGCGAAACCGATAGATGATTTGATTCGGTCCCGATTGCAGTGTTAGATATTCCGGACGATCCTCGGACGCTTTGGGTCCGGAAGAAATACCTGCTGAAGAAATACCTGCTTGACGCCACAACAAAACGCCACTACAATTATGGTACGATTTACGAATGGGATGAGCGGAAGCGGGTGTCGAACCTCGAAAAACACGGGCTGGACTTTTACCGGGCGAAGAGGGTTTATGAAGCAGATCGCAAGATTACCATCGAGACGACGAAGGAAGGCAGCCGGGAAAGACGCTTCCTGGACATAGCCGAGGTGGAAAGCGCCTGTGTGGCGTTGGTTTACACATACCGGGGGGAATCAGTCCGAATCATCTCGATGCGTCACGCAAGACGGAAGGAAAGGAGGGATTTCGATGCCTCGTTCAAAAATCGTTAGATACACCAGCAAAGAAATGGAAGAGATGATCCGTCGGGGTGAAGACCGCACTGATTGGGCGCGGGTCAAGGCCATGAAAGACAAGGACATCGTTATAGACGATGACGCGCCGGAACCCACGGCGGAGCAGTGGGCAAAAGCCATCGTCACCGATCGCAGGCCCCCAAAGAAGAACATTACCCTGCGGATCGACCCGGAGATCATCGACTGGTTCAAGGCCAAGGGCAAGGGCTACCAGACGCGAATGAACGCAGTGCTGCGCGCCTACATCGGGCTGCAACGCAAAGGCCATCGGAAGGCGTCGTAGGGAAGAGACTCTATTAACATCACTTGGAAACCGGCGTTTCGTTCTCATCCAGATAACCTATAGGCCATCTATAATTGTTGGACGTCGGATAATAAGAAATCCCGCTAAATATTTCCGCGACACCATCTGCCGCGACAGGTACTGTCGCCCCTCCTCTGTAAGATGGTCTGCAGGGTAGAAAAATCAACCCCTGGACCAGGAGGAAAAGATGG
>JBBTCR010000462.1:0-1753 GCA_038043105.1 Bacteroidota bacterium | reverse complement strand
TCCCGACGTGAAGCGTCGGGAGCAAAAACAACGGCGTAGTGCCTGCACACGTTATGTCTCATGGCCGCCCGAGGATCAGAGAGGTTGAAGCTCGCGCTGGGTTGTGTCAAGCATAGGCGATATCCTTTGGCGACTGTCTTGCGGCAAATGGGTGTAAGAGTACACGAGACGACGAAGAAACGATTAGACTGCTGATTCCTACGGAAGGTATGTCATGACGAACAAAAGAGACTCCGTTGATTGGCGCAAATTAAAACCCGGAACAACATCCGTCTGGGCCGGCGAACTGGAGCCCTTCCCGTTTGGTGCAACGCAAGTGCCGGTTGTCCACGGAGTGACCTTCGCCTACGACGACGTGGATGAGTGGATGAAGGTCGCCCTCGGAGAGAAAGAAGGACACATCTACAGCCGGAATACCAATCCGACGGTAAGAGTGTTCGAGGAGAAAATCCGCGTGCTGGAAGGGGCGGAGGCCAGCACAAGCTTTGCCACGGGCATGGCCGCAATCAGCAATACGCTTTTTACGCTCCTCTCTCCGGGCCAACGGGTCGTTTCAATCAAAGACACCTATGGTGGCACCAGCAAGATGTTCCTGGAGTTCTTGCCGCGATTCGGGGTGGACGTGATGCTCTGCAACACCACGGATCACGAACAGATCGAGAGGGAAGTATCGAAAGGTTGTCAAGTTCTCTATCTGGAAACTCCGACGAACCCCACTCTCAAGATTCTCGATCTTGAGCGGCTCACAAAAGCGGGGAAATCAGCCGGAGCGACGGTGGTTGCCGATAACACCTTCGCAACACCGATCAATCAACATCCGCTGGAATTCGGAGTAGATCTTGTTGTGCACAGTGCGACGAAGTTCCTGGGGGGCCACTCGGACGCGATGGGGGGAGCGGTGTGCGGAAGCAAGGATCTTGTGAGGAGGATTTTTCATTTCCGTGAGATCACAGGCGCATCACTCCATGCGATGGCCGCCTATCTGCTTGTACGGGGGATGAAAACTCTCGAAGTGCGTGTTCAGCGGCAGAACGAGAATGCGCTGGAACTTGCCCGATTCCTTGAGCACCATCCTAAGATTGACAAAGTGTTCTATCCTGGTCTGGAGACACATCCCGGACACGAAATTGCGAGGCGCCAGATGAAGAGCTTCGGGGGTATCCTGAGCTTTTCGCTCAAAGGGTCATTCAAGGAAGTGAAGACATTGCTCGAGCACCTGAGGTTTGCACACCTCGCTGCCAGTCTTGGCTCGGTCGGGACGCTCGCCGGTCCGCCAAAGACCACAAGCCATGTTGAAACATCCGAAGAGGAACGGAAAGCGCTCGGAATTCCGGAGGGCCTGATTCGTTATTCGGTTGGGATCGAGAACGTTGAGGATTTGAAAGCTGATCTGAAATTAGCTCTCGCGGCTATTTAGAAATGTGGAGTCTCTGGTGATCTCGACATGAACTGCAATTCGCCTATACAAAACAACGCCGCCTAACACTTTATAAAAGGTCCCCGCAATCCCGCAAGAAAACTGCGGGACGCCGACAACGCGGAAGCACGGGGCAGGCATAGTCCCCGCCAGACATCCCGCTTGATCCCGCTTGAGAGACAGCGGGACATCCCGCTGCTGGATTGGGCTCGCTGGCGGGATTCAGAAAGCAGAACAGAAAACGTGGAACAGCGGGACACAAACAGCGTGGCGGCGGGGTCTTCGATCCGCCAAAAAGCGGGCCGGATTTCGCAGAAGGCACTCAACAAGAGAAAA
>JBBTCR010000461.1:0-2206 GCA_038043105.1 Bacteroidota bacterium | reverse complement strand
GAGGATGCACTGTAAAAATGTCTGATGAAGAAGCCGTCAAACCAGCATAGCCTAGCCTCGATTTCCACGGTACTGGAAATGACTAACGGGACAGCAGATCTAGGTGAAGCGGATGATAAGTTGCTTGTTGCCGAACCACGGCATGGATGTTGGAGTGTCGGCAAGTTCTGAGGCGACAAGATACGGGTTATGAGCACGCTTGTCGAGCGTGACGAGGATCTGGTCGCTGTTGATGACGACGGTTGCCGACACATCCAGAAGATTGCGGAAGATCTTTTTAGCCTGAGCTCGCTCATACTCTCTGCCGATCCTGCCGGCCATGAGCCGGTACAGCGAGGCGGCCATCAACGTGATTTGCAGATCAAAGTCGATCTTCAGGCCGATCATCGAAGAGAGTGCATCCAGGTGAAAAAATTGGATAGCATCAGAGATGCCGTTTTCGATGAGCATCCTCTGGGCGTAACGCGTTACCAGGGCCGGGCATTGGATAGAGAAGTTATTGGTGAGGATGATTGTAGGTTCTTCATGGCCCAGATCGGTGACCGTCACCTGGCGAAGATCGCCGTCATAGCCTTTGAGCTGGATGCGCTCATCGAGCACCTTGGGGGTTCGGAAGGTGCGGGTCAAAGAGTTCAGGGTGATCCGACGCCATGCCGACGCCGGGCGGCTGAAGATCTCGCCGAGCATTTTCCTGGACCGGCGTCGCAGGGTCAGGAACAGGATTCCTTTCCGGTTGAGTTCGTTCAGGTGCTCGTAGGTGGTCAGTTGGGAATCGAACACCAGCTCCGTGGGGAGAGATCCGGTGTGCTGGTGCCAGAAATTCACAAAGCGGAGGATCTCTCCGGCCTGCTCCGCCTTGGTAACTCCCGCATTCGCGTAGCACAGAACCCGCTCCGTCGCATCCCGGGCGAGGAAGACAAGAATGCCCTTCTGACTCCGGCTCCGGCTGGAGACGTAGTGTTTTTCGAGCGGTTCTTCCTCGGTATTGGCGGGAACCGTGTGAAAGTCGAGGTCGATCGAAGAGCCCCGTTTGAGGCCGGCACGCTGAATCTCTTCGAACCATGCCCCCATCAGATCGAGGTTGGTTCGATGGTCCACGCGCGAACTGTATCCGGCCAGATAAGAGCGTTTCGGAACCACATTGAGACCGGCAAACAAGGCGATCCCGTCGTCGAAGACCATGTCCATCACGTGACTCTTCCGTTCCTTGCCGATCAGCTTCATCGCCAGAAGAGTCCGGACCGCCTGTTCGGCGGGGATCATTCCCGAACTGGGCAGATCAACCTTGCGCAGAACGCTCCTCAGGTTGATGCGTTCCATGAGCGGCACAAACAGGAAGAGTCCGCCGACCCGGGTACGGAAGGAGCGCGGCGACAGATCCAGTGCCTTGATATTGGCGATCGCTGCGGCTTCCGGTCTTATCGTCGCCGGTCGCTCGTCATCCCGGCGTCTCGGAAGACGCTCGAATCCCTCCTCGCGCATGAGAGCGGACAATGCATTGATGCTGATGCTGTGCCCGGCAGCCGCCAATTCGCGCTGGATGTCATAGACCGACAGGTTCTTTTTGCGCATAGCGACGGCCAGGTCTCTCACACGATCGCGCACGGGGGCGCTCTGCGGCCCGTGTTTGACGTGCTGAAAGAAGGAGTTCCGTTTTTCGGGATCATGCCGAAACTCGTGGCAGAGGACGCGAAAGGCACCCGGGGAGTAGCCGAAACGACGGGCGACTTCATGGGAGGGTTGGCCCTCGACGAAAAAGGCACGCAGGGCTTCGTACTGCCGGTGGAGGGGCTTTTCGGGGGCCAAGAAGAAGCGTGCGTCGGGAGATGGTGTTATCCAATTACCATGAGTGATAGTCACACATACATATTGCTACAATCATTGCGCGATGTCAACATATTTTATTGTTAAAATCGATGTCCAGAAGATAATATGCAATAATAGCATGATAATGGGGTATTTAAAGATCCGTTGGCCAGTGAGGGCGTGAGCGATGATTGAGGATGGTTATAGTCACGCTTATTTATCAGTACTTGATATTTCTAACGTGCACATGTAACTCGGCGGCCTGGCACAAGGTCGATGAAGGGATGTGTCCCCGCGTGTTAAGTCATTTCCAGTACCGTGGAAATCGAGGCTAGCTCTATTTTCCACTCCACGGTCAATAGTAGCAATAAGTCAAGGTCATTGGCTATGTTCCAGAGAG
>JBBTCR010000460.1:0-2230 GCA_038043105.1 Bacteroidota bacterium | reverse complement strand
ATCCCAGCGGCTTGCTGGCGAAGCGCATGTACGTCAATATCTGGGCTTCGTGAACAGGAAAAAAACCATCGACAGACTTCAACTCAACCACAACCGCATTCTCGACCAAGACGTCAATGCGATATCCACATTCTAGTCTGACTTCCTTGTAGACTACAGGGACCGGAACTTGTCGTGCAAACGACATTCCCTTTGCTGACAACTCATAACATAAGCACTCCTCGTACGCAGATTCCAAGATCCCCGGCCCTAGCGTCCTATGCACTTCGATGGACGAACCAATAATCTCTCGCGAGATATCATTCAATTCCACTCTCTCCTCCGCGCTCTCTGTGCATCCTCTGTGTCACTCTGTGTAATGTTTCTCTACCCGTACTCCACGTTCTTCCCGATAATCCTAAACTGAATCCATGTTGCAATCACGATAATCACGAAGAGTATCCACGACATCGCAGAGGCATAACCCATTCTCAGCTGCTCCCACGCAGCTTGATAGATGTGGTACACGATGACATCCGTGCTGCGCACAGGTCCGCCGGCGGTCATCATGTAAATCGAGGTGAAGACCTGGAACGAGCTGATAAAGGATGTCACAAGGATAAAAAACGTCGTCGGTTTCAAAAGGGGCAGAGTCACGCGCCAGAAGCGCTGCCCGTAGTTCGCCCCGTCAATTCGTGCCGCATCGTAGAGTTCCTCCGGAATCCCTTGCAGTCCCGCCAAGAAGATCACCATCTGATATCCCAGGCTGAGCCAGATCGAGAAGATGATCACCGATATCATCGCTGTGTCGGTTGAGTTTAGCCACTGAAGCGGACCTAATCCGACGGCTCCGAGCAAGAAGTTCGCCACACCGAAGGTCGGATGATAGATCCACATCCACACAAGCGCGATCGCAACGAAGGACGTGACGCTTGGAAGGAAATAGAGCGCACGAAGGAATGCGACCCCCTTGAGGCGGCGATTCATCATCAGAGCGACGGTTAGTGAGATCGTCATCCCGATGGGGACGTTGAGCGTGTACAATAACGTATTCTTCAGCGCATTCCAGAAACCCGAATCGCCGAGTATTTCACCGAAATTTTCAAGTCCCACAAATGGCTTGTCAGGCACGACGACATCCCATCTATGCGTGCTCAAATACGCCGCAAAAATGATAGGCGTGAAAATGAAAACGATCAGATGGAGCAACGAGGGGGCAAGGAATCCAATTGCAGCCCCGGTCGTTTTCCGCGCTCTGCCCCTGGCTCGAAAGTAGAGGATCGAACTGGCAAGCAACCCCGCGCCTGCAACAGCAGCGAGGAACTGCAGGATTTCGGAATGTTCTCTGATCGGACGAAATTCGAGCGCCTCGTGCTGTCGAATGTTTTCCAATTCCTTGTCGACCTTCGCTGCATATCTCGTCATCGTTTCGTGCATCGGCTGAGCATTGATCATCACCTCGTCTACGGCATCCTGCAACGTCCACTCAACCTGACTAAACCGCTCAATAATCGATCCCCACGGCTGACGACAGTACGGTACTTCATCAACGAATTCCTTCACCAATCCAAGCGTGTCCTTGCTCACGATTTCTGCGGCAACGCTGATTGACGAAGGTATCTCAAGGCGGCGTCCGGCGCGAATACGATTCGCTGTCTCACCGGCCATGAACGCTGCCAACAGCGCAGCCTCCTTCGGGTGCTTTGAATTGACTGGCACGCACCAACCCGACTCATACATCACATTGACCTTTTGCCCACGAGGGTGACGAGGGAATGGGGCAACCCCAATGTCGAGCTTCCCCTGCTCGATCTGACGAAGCAGGCGAGGCATCCGCCAATGCCCGTCAACCGTCATCGCAATCTTGCCGTTGAGGAATAGCTGGGTATTGATTCCGGTCTTTTCGGACTGCACCCAGCTGCCCGTATTCGGCGCAATCTTGTGCGTCCGTTGGAGGTTAATAAGGAATTGAAGCGCAGATTCCGTAGCATTCGAGTTGAGGTATCCTGTCGCACGCATGCCGGTCTGGTCAACGACATCGCCGCCTGCCGACCAGACCCACACAATCCAGAAGTAATAGTAGTTTGAAAACGACGCGCCGTACTGCTCGGGTGTCCCGTCCCCATTCACATCTTTCGTTAACATCTTCGCAAGCGAGAGATAGTCATCCCAAGTCCAGTCCCGGGAAGGGTACGGGAGCTCGGCTTCCCTGAAGAGGTTCTTGTGGGAATAGACAATGCGGGGCGTGAAG
>JBBTCR010000459.1:0-2670 GCA_038043105.1 Bacteroidota bacterium | reverse complement strand
TCTGAATTTTTACTTTGTTGTTGATGAAGCGATCTCATGGCAAAGGCTCCGGCGACAGGAGGCTCCGACACTCCACACGGGCAAGAGAATTGCTGCTGTCCTTGTAGCTTTGCTGCTCGGCCTCGGGTTCCAATGGATTGTGCGTGGGTTTGGAGCCGCACTAAGAAGCTTCGTCTTTGACTCGACACTGCAATATCAAGATCCGGCCAGCATCATACCGGATGCGTCCGTTTTTGTCATGCACCTGAACATCCTGCTCTTGATGCTGTCGCTGCTCATAGCGTGCGTGACGATGATCTTGCTGATAAGATCCCTCGTTGCGTTCGCGTTGCAGAGAGGTGGTCAATCTCAATGGTTATCGGTGGTTGTGTTTGGCGTTTTGCTCGGAGCGTATGGGATGTTCTTGTTGGTCAACAAGATCCCGCAGACTCCAATCTACTATCCGATTCTGACTTTCGTCGTGTCGATTTTCATTGCTTCGTGGTTCAGGCCTCAGACAGAAGGACAGACTCAATGGAGGCATCTCTCCCTTCGACGAGTGGTTATTCTGGGAGCTGTTGCGTTTGCGCTCTCTTCGCTCTTGCTCGACGTGTGGCAGCATGAAAAGGAGCGCCAACGAGTTCAAGTCTTGGCCGATGAATTGCTGCGTCCAGTGGACAACTGGTTGTCGTTTGTCATAAGCGAGGGCCTTCGCTCCGCGGTGGTGGGAGCAGGTGAAGGGCTCTCTCAAAACAATGCTGATTACATGAACACTTCGAATCTTGCTTTTTTGCTTTGGGCTCAGTCATTGATGAGTCGCGAGGGATACAACTCAGCAGTCTTCGTTTACAATAACCAGGGAAAGGAAACGAGCAGATTTTCGGTTGGTTTGACTACCTACGAGCAGATGGAGCTTCTCTCACAGGTTTTTGACACAGAGGAGGAGGTGCTTCACGTCGTTGAGCGAAAGGTGCAAGGGGGAACGATCAAATACTACGGCGAATGGGCAAGCGTTCTGGATTCGCATGGTCAACAGCTTGGAACAGTAGCGGTCATAGTCTCCGCTAGTCAACGTACGTTGTTTCGGGGAGAAGCTCCGGAACCTCTCCGAACCACTTCGCGGGAGAGTTTTGAAGAGAGTTTTCGAAAGCTGTCGATTTCGGAATACCAAAGTGGCTTGCTTGTGTCCACGACAGATCATCTCCTGTTTAGGGGACTGCGAATGCCCGAAGCAGTCCAGGAAGAGCTTACGGCATCAACAGCTCGGTTTTTATGGTCTGAGCATGATCGTGGAGGTCAAACGTACGACGTCCTGTATGCGAAAGACGAGTCGAAGGGAGGCAGAATTCTTGCGCTCGGCATGCACTCGCTGGACATTCGATGGCATCTCTTCAACCTTGTCAAGATGCTCGCGGTGTACATGTTCTTTTTCGGTATCGCAACGGCGGCGCATATCGGTCAGTCGTACCTCCGCCGCGGCTCTCTCAAGCTCGGTTTCCGTCAGAAGCTCGTGTCGTCCTTTGCCGTGTTGTCGATTCTTCCCTTGCTCGTCATGGCGTACTACAATCGCGAGCTCGCGATCGAGCGATTGGACGACGGTATCACCAGAAGGCTCGCGGAGGATTTGGACATCATCCACCAGCGGATAACCACTTCCGTCATCGAGGAGGAGGACTTCTTTTCGGGCATTAATAATGACTACTGTGAGGTTGCTGCGGCGGACCTGGGCGTCGATTTTAGTGTGTACAGTGGACCAGCGCTTCAGGCGAGCAGCCGTCCGGAGTTGTATCGAGCGGCGATCCTGGACAGTCGTCTCACAGGCAGCGCCTTCGTCAACACGATGATGCTGGGCAAGAGCTTCTTCCGCGACCTCGAGCGAATTGGAGAGGTGAGGTACATTGTTGGCTACCGGCCGATTCTCCTGGGAGATCGAGTGTTGGGAGTCTTGGCGGTTCCTGCGCTCTATCGTCAGAGGGAAATCGATGAAGAGCTCGCACAGCGCAACGCATTTGTACTCGGCGCGTACGCGCTTGTGGTGTTGTTTGTCGTGATCGTCGGCTTCATCGTGGCAAGTCGTCTGTCCAAGCCGCTGCGAGAATTGTCACTCGCAGCGCAAGTGATTGGCCGCGGAAATCTCGATGTCCAGCTCACGGCTCGATCGGCGGACGAAGTGGGGGACCTTGTGCGGTCATTCAACGAGATGACGAAGGAATTGAAGGTGAGCCGCGAACATCTCGCACGGGTTGAGCGGGAGCTCGCGTGGAAGGAAATGGCGAAACAGGTGGCGCATGAGATCAAAAATCCACTGACGCCGATCAAGCTGTCGATCCAACACCTCATCCAGGCTTATAAGGACGGCGCAAAGGATTTTGACCAGATTCTTCACCGAGTGTCGAACACGGTCATCGAACAGATTCAGGTTCTTACTCGGATCGCATCAGAATTCTCCAATTTTGCCCGCATGCCTGAGAGAAGATTCGAGCGCGTGGACGTCAAGCAGCTCCTTCAAGAGACGGTGACGCTGTTTGGGGAAGTGCGCGGAATTGAATTTCGATCAAATTTTTCCGAAACTCCTGCCATCCTTGTTGCCGACAAAGACGAGCTTCGTCGCGTGTTCATCAACATCATCCGCAACAGCGTGCAGGCAATGGATAGGGGAGGGGCCATAACGGTCGACATGGGTGTCTCCAA
>JBBTCR010000458.1:0-1472 GCA_038043105.1 Bacteroidota bacterium | reverse complement strand
GAGCTATTGTCAAATGTTGTGGATGGCGTGGAGCAAGTCATGCGACGATCTCCTTGATGCCATCCACGAAGCGGACACCTCGAACAATGTCCGCCAACAATGCACTGCCGTTCAATTTTCTCCACGTTTTCGCCGCGTTTTGAGCCAACTTGAAAACAAAAGTCAGAGTCGCCAAGCGTGTGCCACAACCCTTGGTTTTGTTCGTGCGCAAACGCACAGTCGCAAACGTCGATTCGATTGGATTGGTCGTGCGGATGTGACTCCAATGCTCCGCGGGAAAATCGTAAAATGCCAGCAGCTCGTCGCGATCTTTGGATAGACATTCCGTCGCCTTGGGATGTTTAGCTTGATATGTGGCGACAAACGCATCGAAAGCCTTCTCTGCGTCCTTGCGTGTCGCTGCCAACCAAATGTCATGCAGCATTTTCTTCGCGGAGACTTGTAACTTCTTCGGTAGATAATTTAGCACATTGGCTGTCTTGTGAACCCAGCATCGCTGCACACGACATTTCGGGAAAACTTTCGGCAACGCAGCCCAAAAACCCAGCGCGCCATCACCAGTGGCTAAGTCGGGACCATTTTTTAACCCGCGCCGTTTCAGGTCCATTAGCACCTCGATCCAGGATTGTTCACTCTCTCGCACACCGTCGTGAACAGCCAGCAATTCCTTGATCCCGTTGGCTGTCACACCCATGACGACAAGAATACAGGCACGATCTTCCTCCAGACGCACGTTGAAATAAATGCCATCGACCCACATATAAACATACCGCTTGCCACTTAACTCGCGCTGATTCCAGTCAGCATATTCCTTGACCCACACGTCCTTCAGGCGCTGAATCGTGTTCGCGGACAGTCCCTTGGCGTTCGGCCCTAGCAGCGCGGCCAATGCTTCTGGGAAATCGCCGGTTGAAATGCCTTTCAAGTATAGCCACGGAATTAAGTCCTCGACGTTTCTTGTGCGTCGTAGATACGGCGGCAGAATCTGGCTGCTAAACACGTCTGGCTGCTCTTCGGCGCGGCGGTCTTCAACTCGCGGCTGGCGCACACGCACTGGCCCGATACCGCTTTGAATTGTTCGTTCCGGTAAATGACCATTGCGCACGATCAGTTTGCAACCTTGCTCGTCTCGCAACCCGACAAAGCGTTGAAGATGTTTTTCCACTTCCGCCTCCAGCGCTTCGGCCAATAGCTTTTGTGCGCCTTCTTTCAATAGCTCCGACAAAACGTCTCGACTCTCTCCTTGCCAAATCGGTTCGGTCTTCGTACTCTGACTCATCTGGCGTATCCTTTCTGCCCCGCTGTGGGGCGATGGGTGTTTGTAACAACTCACCAAGGATACGCCACATTCTCTCTCCACGCCATCCACAACATTTGACAATAGCTCCCGTTTGATTTGATACGATCGAAATGTCGGCGGGCTGGGTCGTAATTATCGGCGCAACAAGCGCATACACTGTCACTTGAACACT
>JBBTCR010000457.1:0-2701 GCA_038043105.1 Bacteroidota bacterium | reverse complement strand
TTGTAATCGTTTACATCCTTATCGTTTTCATCTCACATTATCCTTTGTCGAGGATCATCTTCGCTGTTGGGGTACCATCCGTTTTGACTTCGTCCTCCATCCCTTCTGGGTTGTCCATGATTTCGTTTACCGTTTGACCGCCAGGAATCATCGGATAGACATTGTCTTCTTTTGCGACTGCGAACTCGATGAAACACGGGCCATCGTTGTGCAGCATCGCCTCACGAATTGCCGGCTCAACCTCGGAAGGTTTCGTCACCCTCGTTCCGGGGCATCCATAGGCTTCAGCGAGCTTCACGAAATCGGGATTGTAGAGCTCCACGTGTGAGTATCGCCTTCGCCAGAACAATTCTTGCCATTGTCGGACCATCCCCAAGAACCCATTATTGATAACGAAGATCTTCAGCGGCAGTTTGTGTTCGACAATTGTTGCCATCTCCTGCGAGTTCATTTGAAATCCACCATCGCCGCTGATCGAAACGACGGGGATGTCCTTTCTTCCGAATGCCGCGCCCATCGCAGCGGGCAGCGAGAAGCCCATCGTGCCTAATCCACCCGACGTGATATGTGAGCGCGGGTGCTTCCACGTATAGAATTGAGCCGTCCACATCTGATGCTGTCCAACATCGGTCACAACAATTGCATCACCTCGAGTAATCTCACCAAGCTTTTGAATCACGTACTGCGCTCGCACCGCTTCCCCTTGATTGTAACGCAGCGGATGCTCCTTCTTCCACTGGTCGATAGTCTTGAGCCAATCCGCCGTTTCAAGCCCGTGCACATCACCGAGGAGTATCTTTAGTACTCTTTTCACATCTCCGACAATCGGCACATCCACCATCACATTCTTGCTGATTGCGGCAGGATCGATGTCGATGTGGATTTTCTTCGCCTCCGCCGCAAACGCCTCCACCTTTCCCGTCACACGATCATCAAATCGAGCACCGACCGCGATAAGGACATCACAGTAGCTCACTGCGACGTTTGAATACCAGGTGCCGTGCATGCCAAGCATGCCAAGCGAGAGCGGGTTTGTCTCAGGAAACGCGCCGAGTCCGTGAAGCGTTGTCGTAACAGGGCAGCGCAACTTTTCTGCAAGCGCTTTAAGTTCTGCTGATGCGTTTGACTGTATGACTCCGCCGCCGACATAGAGCACCGGGCGTTTCGCAGAGTTGATGAGCTCGGCTGCTTTCCTGATTTGTTTCTGATTGCCTTCCACGGTGGGGTTATAGCTCCGAAGAGAGACAGACTTCGGATATTCAAACGACGTCTTTTGCGCCATCACATCCTTTGGGAGATCAACAAGGACGGGCCCTGGCCTGCCAGTGGTGGCAATGTAGAATGCTTCTTTGATGATCCTCGCCAAGTCGCGGACATCTTTGACCAAATAGTTCTGCTTCGTGATCGGCCGCGTGATGCCAACGATGTCTGCCTCTTGAAAGGCATCGTTGCCGATCAGTCGCAATGGAACCTGGCCGGTGAAGACGACGATAGGCACCGAATCCATATACGCATCGGCGATGCCCGTCACAGTGTTGGTACCTCCCGGGCCTGATGTCACAAGAACAACACCGGGTTTGCCGGTGGCTTTCGCATATCCTTCCGCGGCGTGAGTTGCGCCCTGTTCGTGTCGCACGAGCACGTGGCGGATGTCCGAAAGGTCAACGAGCGCATCATAGATCCCGATTGTCGCCCCGCCCGGATATCCGAAGACAACCTCAACTCCTTCTTCCACTAGGCTGCGCACGAAAATCTCCGCACCGGTCATCGTTCTGCCGTGATGACCGCTCGTTGAATGCTGTTCTTTCTGTGGTGACATGATTCGTTCCCTTCAGAGAAATGATTATTTGGTCACACTCTGTCTTCGCGCCTCATTGCGAGGTGGTCCCGTCCGCCTGAGGTGGACGGGACTGGTTTCCGCATGTTTGGCGGAGAACCTTTTTCGCAATGAGGCTTACCTTCCGTTCAGGTCGAGATCCGTTACTGCACCGAGACTGCTGCTCGAAACAAGCTTTGCATACTTCGCAAGAACACCCGTCGTGTAGCGAGGTTTCGGAGGCGCCCATTTCCTTCTTCGCTCCGCAAGCTCGGTCACAGAAACATCAAGCTGAAGCAGCCGTTGTTGAGCGTCAATCGTGATGCTCTCCCCTTCTTGCACAAGTGCAATTGTGCCACCGACTGCTGCTTCCGGAGCGACGTGCCCCACGACCATCCCATAGGTTCCACCTGAAAACCGACCGTCTGTGATCAACCCAACAGAATCACCAAGCCCTGCACCAATGATTGCCGACGTCGGCGCCAACATCTCACGCATGCCGGGTCCGCCTTTTGGACCCTCGTAGCGAATGACGATGATGTCGCCGGCCTTGATTCCCCCCGAAAGGATTGCCTGAAGGCATGTCTCCTCTGAATCGAAAACACGTGCCGGGCCGGTTATCTTTGCACTCTTCGCTCCCGTGATTTTTGCCACTGCCCCCTCGCTGGCGAGGTTACCTCGTAAGATTACGAGGTGACCTTGTGGATACAGGGGACTTTCCCAGGGGCGAATGACATCCTGATTCGCGTCAGGATGCGGTGGCACGCCCGCCAAGACCTCAGCCACAGTTTGGCCTGTGATTGTCAGAGCATCACCGTGCAAGACGTCGTGAGCTAGAAGAACCTTCATCACCCAGGGGACGCCGCCAGCTTTGTGGAAATCGGT
>JBBTCR010000456.1:0-2401 GCA_038043105.1 Bacteroidota bacterium | reverse complement strand
CAAGCTCATCCAGGACTCCGTCCAGGCCCTGCGTCCCCACGTTGCTCGACTTGGCGTAGTTGTACACCAGCAGAGCGGCCGTGTACGCCTCGCTTCCCGCCGCCATCGACTATGAAGCTGCCGAACATCGAGGGTTGAAGCCGCGAGAGAGTCCGATTGGCGCCTTCCCGTGCCCCTGCAGATTTCTTCAAAAGGATGCCCGGAAGGGCGGGGAGACCTCCGCCCGGACGACCTGTTCGGACGGGCCCGTCGGGCTTGTAGAAGTCTGACTTTTGACGATGCCTGATGCTGTAAAGTCAGACTTCTCACTTTGAATCTCTCTGACTGGCTCGGTCAGAAGTCCGACTTCACGATTGAAAGCTTAGACAGAAATCGGACTTCGCGCAACTTGTAGAAGTCTGACTTTTGACGATGCCTGATGCTGCAAAGTCAGACTTCTCACTTTGAATCTCTCTGACTGGCTCGGTCAGAAGTCCGACTTCACGATTGAAAGCTTAGACAGAAATCGGACTTCGCGCAACTTGTAGAAGTCTGACTTTTGACGATGCCTGATGCTGCAAAGTCAGACTTCTTACTTTGAATCTCTCTGACTGGCTCGGTCAGAAGTCCAGGACTTCCGCTTCTTACCTACCGAAACAGAAGCCTCTCGATCTCCTTCTGCGTGCTTTGGGCCCTCGCAAAGTCCAGGACAAACTTCTTGTACTCATCGGCTGATCCAAAGAACTGCCGTCTGAGTCGAGTTGAGGGATGTCCTTGATCGCTAGTCTCCGAAGTCCAAAACCTGTAATCACTGAAGACCCATGCGTCGGGTGTTCGTACTAAACCGGCAGCAACAGGATTAAGGTGAATATACCGGCAAAGATGCATGAGCTGATTGTCCTCGTGAATCAGTTTTGCCTTCGTGCTCCCCTGAAAGAGATGCCCGACTCTGCTGTGCCATTTGTTGAACGATTTGACATACGATGTCGTAAGAGATCGTAGGGTATTCGAGAAGTCGGTTTCTCTCGTGAGTTGAACTAGAATGTGAAAATGATTCGGCATGAGGCAATAAGCAAGAGTCTCAGCACCAGCTCGATTGAAGTATAGGTGAGCTGATTAAGGAAGAAACGATAGTTCTCTCGCTCCAGGAAGATCCTCTGTTTGTTGTTTCCCCGATTGTAGAGATGATAGAAATGATCCGGAGAGTATTGCATTCCCACCTTCACTTAAGGATTCAGGATTCATAGTCTGAACCAGTGGCTCGGTCAGAAGTCCGACTTCACGGTTAAAAGCTTGGACAGAAGTCGGACTTCGCGGAACTTGTAGAAGTCGGACTTCCACAGCATGTCGGGCTGCCACAAATCGACGGTTTCACCGTGTCAGAAGGAGAACTTGCTTTCGGACATAGTTGTTTGCCGTGCCGGTTTGCCCCATTTTCAGCGCGAGTGTTAGCCGACTCCCTTCTCGATTTACGATTTCAGCGCCAGCCGCTTCTTTGACATTCTTAAAGGGATCGATCACGTCCAGCGTATACCGACGCTCAGGCCTCCCCTCAAGAATCACGACATACGCACCGTCTTCCGATCGTTCCTCAATGATACGCAATCCCTCGGATTCCTGGTTCGGTCGAAGGCGGGGGACGGGAGGCACTATCGCGATGCCGCCAGAATGATGGAATCTCACTTCGCTATGCTTCGAAAGGAGGAACTTTATCTCTGGCGCATGCCAATGTTGAGTGACGCGAGTCTTTTTCTTTATTCGTTCCGATCCAACAACAACCTCCCAGACGAATGTGCCCAGTGGAAATCGTGGTTGAAGGGTGACTCCGATGCCGGATGACGCCGACGTACGGAATTCGAAGCTCGTGCTTCCTTTTTCCCTCCTCATCTTGACGTGAACGAAATGATCGCCGAGCCTTATATTCTTAATCTCAGCGAAATTCCAATGAGGTGGGAAATAAGGACGAAGCGTGAGTGTGCTTCCGTGAGCGTCACGCTCAAGGCCGAGCATCCCTTCGAGGATTGGCTGGAGCACCATGGTTTCTGACCAGGCCTGATGAGGACAAACCCCAGCCGGCTGGAATTTCTCCCCGTGGAGTACCTCCTCAACATAACCTGCCGAGAAATACCCGTACAGCACGAGATTGCTCATCAGGTGCATGAATCCTTGGAGCGGTCTGTCCACTGCGAATTCCGCCAAGGAAGTCCAACCAGTGAACAATGGCCATATGCTTCCATAATGGTATCCGGTCGGGTCAAACATTCGGTTGTCTTTCCCGACGATTCGGACGCCCCAGTCGGCTGAGAAATTCTCGGAAGCATATTCTCTGAGACAGCGATCGAGTTTTCCACGTTCAGTACGGTCAAAGTACATCCCCACGGTCGGCAATATCGTTTTTTCCGCGTTGAACCGTCCATCAGCG
>JBBTCR010000455.1:0-11145 GCA_038043105.1 Bacteroidota bacterium | reverse complement strand
TACCGCGGTTGGTGAAAAAAACGGCGTCGACATCTATCCAACAACTGTCCCCTCAACGACATCGACCGGAGTGCCAATTCCAGCCGCTCTTCAAAATACTCTCAAGAACCAGAAGATCCTTACAACTCCGCCAGGATTTAATCTGAAAGGTGTGCCGCTCATTGTGCCACAGGCTTCGGTTGGCTTGCCTCTTGGAATAGAAGTGATCGGGCGCTTTATACCGACTGTGACCGTTCCACCGTCGAGTTTCGGTGAGCCCGTGGGAAAAGTGAACTTCGTCGGCTTCGGTGTTCGCCACGACATCGATCAATACATCCCTCTCTGTCCGATCGATATCGCGATCCATTTCATGACCCAGAAGCTGACAATCTCTGATAACAACGATAACAAGATCCTTTCAGGAAGCGGTACAGCGTATGGAGTGGAGGTGAGCAAAGGCTTGGCTCTGTTGACGCTCTATGGTGGTTTCCAGCTCGAAAAGTCAAAGTGGGATATCGAGCCATATACTCCTGATCCTTCCACTGGCATAACGACCCAAATCCCAGGTTTTTCTGTCGAGGGTAAGAACAAGTCTCGTTTTCATGCCGGTATTCGACTGCTCCTGTTGCTCATCAACGTCCACGCAGACTACTCTTTTGCCACACAACCCGTCATCACTGCCGGTGTGGGGATTACATTGCGCTAACGGAAAAGAATCTGTTGCAGGGCGAAAGTCCGTTTCTTATATTTTTCCCGTCCCGCTCTTTGCCGGGACGGGATTTCTTTTCTTCATAGGCTTGCCGGTGATGGCTCGACAACGTCTCCTCCCCATACTCATCATCATCCTTTCCTCGGGCTGCGATGTGAGCGATCGGCCGTTGGCTGATGCCACTGACCTCTTCGAACGGGCTGTTGGACTGTTTGAGGAGAAGTCCTATCAACAAGCCGAATCGCTGTTTGTCCAAGCGCTCCCGACGTTCGAGCAGATGGAGCAAACCTACACTGTCGCCGAGGTGAACAAATACCTAGGTGAGATCTACTTCGCCGAGGGTCGGCTCTACAGTGCGTTGGGGAAGTTCACGGTCGCGCAAGACCAAGCGAGGCGAGCCAATGACTTCCGAAAGGAAATGATGTTGCATCGGCTCGTTGGTGACGCGTACGCTGCTCTGGGGAGCTATCAGGATGCCTTGATGTCGTACGCTGCTGCGCACAAGCTGAGCGCAGCCTTCAATGACGGCGATACCAAGGCGGGGTTGGAAATGAGCATGGGAAAGGTGTCGTTCTTTGCGGAGAAGCTGGATGACGCCATGTGGAATTACCAATCAGCCCTTGGGTTTTATCAAGCGGGTGGTGGAGGGCGGGCAGCTGAAGCGCTGCACGGTATCGGAGAGGTCCGGCTGCGACAGAAGATGTACGATGAAGCGTTGAGTTCATTTTCCCAGGCGAGGGTCCTCTTGGAGAAAAGCGATGAGCCGCTTCTCGATGCCCAGCTCAGGATGAACATCGGATATGTCCACAAAGCGCAGGGGAATTTCAACGACGCGCTGCAATGGTTCCGTGACGCAGCGAATAATCTTCGCAGCAAGAAGGTCGGACGAGAACACGAGGTGCTGCTGCTGTTCAACATTGGTATGATCTATTTCGACAACGGTCGGTTTGCCGACGCCAAGAAGTACTTCAGCGAGGCGGCTGGCGTTGCCCGTGCACTTGGTGATGGTATTGCGGAGGGATATCTTGAGCTCTGCCTCGCACGCTGCGATGAACGGTTGCTCCCGCCGCCACAACGAATCCAGGGGACGGAAAAACTGGCGCAGACATATCAGGGCATCGGCCAGAAATTCCAGGCGAGCGGGCATCATACGGGTGAAGCGTATGCCTATGCCCGGGTTGCCGGGCTGTACGAGTCTGTGGGAAATCTCGTCAAAGCGCGGGAATACTACCAGAAAGCGGTCAGCCTCGAGGAGGAAACATTGGGGGAGTATCTTCAACCTGAGTTTCATCGCGTGTATCAGGAGCATCTGAAGGTCGCCGACGAGTGGATGAACTGGTACGCCCAGCTTGCCAGCGTTCTGCTGCAGGCCAAAAGCAAGGAAGAGGCCCTTACGGTGCTTGAACGGTACTCGTCGAAGGGGCTCTTCGATCTTCTGCAGAATGTCGAAGTGATCGTGCGTCATCCTGAAATTAAGGAACAGGTCAGCAAAGCCCGCTCGCGGTTGCGGGAGCTGCGGATGCTGCAGATTGAGCATTCGAGCTTGCTCTCCATGCGGCGAAGCACCAACAACGATCATGTCGTTTCCCGGCTGCAGACGCAAATCGAGAATCTGCGGAAGGAGGTGACCGCTCTCTCCACGCGTATCATCAATCTTTACCCGAACTATGAACCGTTGTTGCGGGTGAGCGCGATCAAGTTGCAGGAGCTCCAAGCCAGTATTCCGCCCGGTACGCTGGTCGTGCGGTTCCTTCCAGCGAGTGATCAATTGCATGTGTTTGCAATGACTCGGACAAAGTTCGAGGTGAAGAGCGCCATCGTCACGCGGGAGAAGCTTCTCGCTCTTGTGGAGGAGTACAAGCGGCTGCTGCACGACCCAAGCGTCTACACCGGTATCGGAGGTGAAGCGAGCGTTCCGGTCATGACACGCTTTGCCACCCTGTCAACGCAGCTGTATGATTATTTGCTCCGCCCGGTTGACGCACTGTTGGAGCGGAATCTTGTGATCATCATGAGCCCTGAATTCGAGAACTTACCGTTCCACGCCATCGAGCGACAGGATCGACAGGGGACCGTGAAGTACCTCGTGGAAATCACAAGCGTCGATTATTTGCCATCGCTTTCGTCGCTGAGGTTCAAGACCGCAGCGGCTCCCCGGCTCAATCAGGTTGTCGCTGTCGGCAACCCAACGGGGAAAAACTGGTCGATTGACTACGAGCTCCGCGATATCCGCAGCTTCTTCAAAGAAGCGACGATACTGATCTCGATAGACGCGACGTGGGACAATGTGAAGGAAGCAAAAGCAGACATGTTGCAATTGTCGACCGACTTCACGATGGGTGAAGGCACATCGGTCTTGGGGATGATCGCTCTTGCCAAGCCACAGAGTCCAGAGGAAGTGACCAAAGTACCGTTCGAAAAGTTGGCTGAGCTTCGAGCTCCGTCCATCATCATCCTTTCGAATCAATACGGGCAAGGGTTTGGCTTGTCGCCGGCGCACGCCATGCTGCTGCGCATCAATGGGACGTCCGACCTCTTCCTGAATGCGTGGTTTTCCGATCGGAAGGCTGCAAAATTTTTCAGCGAGTTCTTCTACACTCATCTTGCAAACGGCCTTGCACCGGGTGACGCCTACCGGCAGGCGTTGCTCAATCTTATCCGCACAAGAGATGTCAATCATCCCCATTCGTGGGGACAATTCTTCCATTACGGGGTAGGCTAAGATGTGAGCCCGCGCCGATCCTAGGAATCCAGTTGAAAAGCGGGAGGCGCAATGCAGAGGTATTTCGTTGAAATTGCGCTAAAAGCGCACGGAACTCAACGGAGAGGGAATATATCGTCACGTACTCTCCAGGGCGTGTGCTCGGCTCCTGATTGGTTACGTCGAATGTCACGAAGGAGAGATACTGCGTGCTGAGGCTTTGCTGCCAGCCGACTCCCAGGGTTTGCGCCTTTAGGTAGAACACCTCTTTCCCACCCAATCCCACACTGGATTGAATCGCCCGCTCATCTGCAGCGAACCCGACGCCGCTTGGCACCAACAGATAATTGTCCACATCACGGTGGTACCGCCGCAAGTTAGGAGTCATTGCCGTTGACCGCCCTGCGTCATTCGGTGTTAGATAAGGCCTGAGGGATAACCAGTAGCTCTTGTAATACACAGCAAGAGAACCAGTGTAGATCGTCACTGAGCGGTTGGGATTGAAATACAAGTGCCGCATTCCCAGAGAGGCCTCCAGGCTTGAGGGTATCTTGCTGTAAAGCTCTGCTTCGATCCTGGGTTTAACGGGGTGGGCAGACCAGCTTGGGCAAATTACTGCTCAAAGTCAAATCAAAACGAAAGTCCCGGTAAGGACTTAACCCGTCGCCCCATCACGCCTTAACTGATACTCCGTGCGGGCCAGTCCTCATCGGGACTTCAACACTCGGTCGGTAATCGGTTATCGAGTCCTTAGCTTGACCGATCCCAGACCCGATTCAATCTTGATGGTAAGGTACTTATCGCTTCCTCGAAAGTTTTCTGTTTCGTAGAGGCTCTTCTTGACGCGAACGAAGTTGTCGTCGAAGTCCATGCTCGAGAACCAGCTCTCGTCATACATCACCCGCACAGGCATGTCCCTCGGCACATAAACAGTTACTGCGCCTAGGCCAACTTCGATCTCTGCCGTTGCACTTTGCTGAAGCTTACCACTAAAGTCGAGCTTATAGGCGCCGATGCCTCCGTTGAACTTCAGTTTGCGGAAATTCAAATTGCAGAGGCCCTCGGCAGAGAATTTGCTGACGCCCGACTCGATGATGACCTCATCGCAAGCAATCGTATTTAGTTCATCGCAGCGAAGATCAGCCGAGCTGGCGCCCACAGAGACTTTCAAGCGCTTCACTTTCAAGCCTGAAAAATCGAAATCTCCCTTGCCTGCTCCAAGCGCGATCTTGAACGCGATCGGGACCGCATCGGTGAACTTGGCTGAAAGATGACGATCTTCATCAGCGGAGTGGTCTGATCTGCGCTCCTCCCAGGAAATCGATGAATCGTCGCGCTTCCTTGACTTCCTGGAATCCGTGAGCTCGATATCAAGATTGCCGCGGTTATTCGATATTTCGTAGGACATCTCAAGTCGCTGCTTCTCGTCTCGATCCCTCCAATACTCGGCGATAACGACCTTGCTTCGGTCGCCTCTGGCCACTGTCACTGTTCCGAATGCTACTTCCAACGAAGCGGCTAGTTCCTTTTCAGTTGTGCGCGTAATCTCACGTTTCGTATACTCCTGACCGAAGGCAGGAGCCGTAAGGGCTGAGCCCAGAAGGAGAAAGCCACTTGCGATGAGGAGTTTGGATGATATACGAGCGCGCATAGTTTTTCGGCAGCCGATTATGCTCAGGCCTTCCTACGGAAAAAGTGGGCTCAGAGTTGCAGAGAAAGCGGTTCAGTAGTGCCGCAACTTGTCCCGGAGATACTTGTTGAGCATTTCACGGGCGCGGAATATGTGAGCTTTGACAGTGCCCAGCGGCAATCTGAGGATAGCAGCGATCTCTTGGTACTCTTTCTCCTCTACATGCCGTAAGTGTATGACCTGCCGATACTTCGCGGGAAGAGAATTGATAGCATCATCGAGGAGCTTCTTCCGCTGACGATCGATGAGCTCCTGGTCTGGTTCGTATGTCGAGTCGGGCAGCTCGTAAGTGAAATCACTCTCTTTTGACTCGACCGGCTTGTCGATGGAGAAGGTTTGAAGTTTCTTGCGTCGGATGTAGTCGATGCAGTTGTTCGTGGCGATCTTGTAGAGCCACGTGGAGAAAGCAAATTCATCATTGAAACTTGAGAGCGACGTGAATGCCTTGATGAATGCCTCTTGCGTCAGATCCTCGACCTCATCCTTGTTCCTGATCATCCGATAGATCAGGTTGTAGATTGGTTCGTGGTACTTAACTCTGAGCTTCTTGTACGCTTTCTGGTCCCCGACGAGAGCTCGTTTGATGAGCGCGGCGTCTTCTCCACGCGATTCCTTCCGTCTCTGTTCGGCCTTGTCGAGAGACTCTGAAGAGGATTGGGCTTCACTTGTGATATGTTTCTTCTTTGTCTTCGTCATCCTCACGTGAACCGTCAGCGAGGAAACATTGTTAAGAAATGCGTGAGCGCTCAATTCGATAGAGACGATTCACACAAGCGTCATCGATGGAGCGCATTCACAAATTAGCGAAAAAAAGCTAGAGCTGCAACGCTCCCGCACCGCGTGGTTTGCATCAATGGGCGAATTTGATTACTTTTTGCAAGCCGCGAAATCGTCGCACACTCTTTGCCTATGTTCATTACGTTTGAAGGTCTCGACTTTTCTGGTAAGTCGACGCAAGTGCAGCTTTTGACTGATCGACTTTCGCAGGAAAAGCACAAGGTGTTGGTCCTGCGAGAGCCGGGAAGCACAACGATTGGTGAAAAGATCCGGTCGATTTTGCTGGACAAACAGTCACTGGGCATGGCAGATCTCACCGAGCTGTTTCTCTTCTCCGCGAGCCGGTCGCAGCTCGTCCATGAGGTCATTCAGCCAGCGCTGGAGCAAGGAACAATCGTGGTGTGCGATCGGTTTTATGATTCATCGACTGCCTACCAGGGATGGGGGCGGGGCGTTTCCCTCGAAGCCATCAGGACGATCAATCGTGCGGCAACAAGTGGGTTGGTTCCAGATATTACGTTTTTTATGGATATTCCGATTCAAGAGGTCGAGAAGAGAATGCACCAGCAGAAGTCGGGGGCAGACCGGATGGAGTCAAGCGGCAAAGCGTTCCAGGAGCGCGTGCGCAACGGATATCTCCGACTCGCACAGGAAGAACAGGGACGCTTTGAAGTCCTCGACGGATTGCGCCCTATTGAGGAGATCCACAATATCATCTGGAGCCGCTTCCAACGACAAGCTGCACACCTGAGAGAAGAAAGCCGATAAACACAATACCTGAAGGAGCACCAGGATGTACAAGAAGGAGAGAGACAGACGAGGAATGTGGTGGAGACGGCACACGATGAGAGCAATCCTCGGTGCGAGCGTTCTTGCCGCCGTTTTCGCCTTAGGATTTCTGGGAACGAATGATGATTTCTTACTGAAGATCTATCGCGGCATCGAGATCTTCGGCAAGGTGTACAAAGAAATCGCCATCAACTACGTTGACGACATTGATCCCGATGCCTTTGTCCACGCCGGCATTGATGGGATGCTGAAAACGCTCGATCCCTATACCGTCTACCTGGGCGAAAAAGAGAGCGACGAGATTGATCTTGTCACGACAGGCAAGTATGCGGGAGTGGGAATCACGATCGGGTTGCGTGACGGAATCATCACCGTGATCAATCCGATTGAAGGATTCTCCGCAGCCAAACAGGGGGTTCAGAGCGGCGACAGGATCCTGGAAATCGACGGCAAGAGCGTGACGTCAATGTCGCTTGAGGAGGTTCGAGTGATGGTACGGGGCGCTTCCGGCACGACCGTGCGGATGGGAATCGAGCGGGAGGGCGAACCGAAACCTTTGGAGTTTGTCCTGATCCGCGAGGAAATCCCGGTTCGGAACGTCTCGTACGCAGGCTTTGTCGCCGACGGTATTGGGTACATCAGACTGGAGCGATTCTCGCGAACGGCGGGGGACGATCTTCGAAACGCGATCAAGGAACTGAACGCGAAAGGAACGATCAAGAGTCTGATCCTTGACTTGCGTGAGAACCCGGGAGGCTTGCTGGATATTGCCGTTGACGTTGCGTCGAAGTTTGTGCCCGAGAGCAGCCTCGTTGTCTCAACCCGTGGCCGGCGCAGCGACACCGAGCGAAAGTACTACTCAACGGAAAAGCCCATGCTGGCCGACGCGCCGCTGGCCGTTCTGGTTGATCGTAGAAGCGCAAGCGCGAGCGAGATTGTCGCAGGCGCCATTCAGGACCTCGACCGCGGGATAATCGTGGGGACGCGTACATTCGGAAAGGGTCTCGTCCAGACCATTACCCGTCTCTCGGAAAGCAGCTCACTCAAAATCACCTCCGGCCGCTACTACACGCCAAGCGGTCGCAGCATTCAAGAGATCGATTATTCGCGCCGCTCGAAGGATGGTGTCGTCGCAATCAAGCCGGACAGCCTGAGGCAGGAATACCGTACTGCTCACAACCGGCGCGTGTTTGAAGGGGGCGGCATCGTTCCAGACTCCTTGGTTCCGGATGAATTGCAGAGCAGACTGCTGGAGGAGTTGAACCGCAAAGCGATGTTCTTTAAGTTCGCGAACCATTTCGCCACACAGAACAAATCGCTTCCCGATCGGTTCGAGGTAACAGACGAGATCCTGAAAGACTTTGAAGCCTTCCTGAAGGAAAAAGAGTTTCACTACGATGATGAGGCCGAACTGAAGCTGAAAGACTTGCGAGAGGTTGCGGAGAAGGGGCGGTATGGAAAATCATTCTACGAATGCATCGACAGGGTTGCCAAGACCGTTGACTCGGAGAAGGCAAGGGCATTCGAGCGGTACGACAAGGAATTACGGACTTCACTCCAGCTCGAGATCATTGCGCGAATGAAAGGCGAGAAGGCGGCCATCGAAACTTCGCTGAAGGATGATCCTCAGCTCGACGTGGCAGTTGCCTTGTTGAAGAGCAAGCCCGCGTACACGAAGCTACTGGCAGGCAAATCAAAGTGATAGGCGTTGCAGTAATCGAGCTCTTGACCCGAGAGGGTCAAGAGCTCTACCGAAAACAAAAGGCACCTTCACCATGGTGTGAGGGTGCCTTTTTGCATGTGTGCGATTGAGGTACCGAAGCTTAGGCCAGACCGAGTTCCTTTCGAACCAGCCCAATCACCTGTTTGAGGTCCTGCTCCCGGTTCACGAAATCGAGATGATCGCTTTCGACGATGAGCAGTGGGCCACGCTTGTACCGGCCAATCCAGCTCTCGTAGTGTTTGTTGAGCTGTTCGAGATATTCTCGCTGGATGCCCTGCTCGAACGATCGACCTCGCCGCGAGATATTCTGGACGAGTGCATCGATGGTTGACCGGAGGTAGATCATCAGGTCGGGAGATTTCAGATAATCGATCATCACTCCGAAGAGGGAGGCGTAGTTTGAGTAGTCCCGCTCGTCCATTTTGCCGATCTCGTACAGGTTGCGGGCGAAGATTTCCGCGTCCTCGTAGATGGAGCGGTCCTGGATCACCGACTCGCCGGATTCCGTCATCCGCTTGTGATGCTTGAAGCGGTTGGCGAGGAAATAGATTTGCAGATGGAACGACCAGCGGTGCATGTCGGCATAGAAATCCGGCAGATACGGATTGTCGTCTACCGACTCGAAGTACGGTTTCCAGCCGAAGTGCTCAGCGAGCAGTCGTGTCAGCGATGATTTGCCTGAGCCGATGTTGCCGGCGACGGCAATGAAAAGAGGTTTCGATTGGGCTTGCATGCTTGGATGTACAGAAAATCGTGGTGAGGGAATCCTGAGAGCTGGCTTGTTGTGAGCATGGGCTCACGCGCCGCAGGCGAAAATGTATCCTAATCCCGCCTCAAAATCAAGCAGAACGGATTCACTGCCCTGCGTGAATCGCTTTCGCGAGAGCTTCGAGGCCCTGCACAATTCGCGGTCCCGGTCGGCTGACGAGACTGGCGTCCACAATGGTGATTCGCCTGTGTTTAATTGCTGGAAGGTCTCGCCATTCTGGGTAGGCGGCGACGATTGCCTCCTCAGATTTCACAATGTCATTTGTCGCAATGAAGACATCCGGTTTACGACGAAAGATCTCCTCGCGACTGAGCACAGGATAAGAGATCCCAGATCCTCGCGCAATGTTCTCGCCGTGTGCTGTGGTGATCAGTTCATCAAGAAATGTCCCCTCGCCCGCAGCGATAACCGGGTTCAACGATAGCAGCAGCAATACCTTTCGAACTGGCTTGGTGCGAAGCTGTTCGATGATCTCAGAACGCCGGCTTCTCAGCTTCGTTGCCAGGGATTCCGCCGCAGCCTTCTGTTGCGTCAACTCTCCGATGTCCACAATGGACTTCAACACTCCGTCAATTGTTTGGGGATTGGAAACGAACACAGGTACGCCCAAGCTCGTGAGCTTCTGGTAGTCCGTCTGAATGTTTCCAGATGCAGACATCAGCACGAGGTCTGGCTTCAGCTCGATGATGCGCTCGATGCTCGGGTTGAGCATCCCGCCCACTTTCAGTTTGAGATTAGCTGCTTCGGGGATGTCACAATAGTCTGTCACACCAACGATTACGGAATCCAGACCGAGGGCGAAGAGTGTTTCCGTAATGCTTGGCGCGAGGGAGATGATGCGCTTCGGCATGTGGCTCAACGTTACGGTATGCCCGAAGTCGTCAGTGATTGCAGGCGCGGTGTGAGAGTGCCCGCCTCTTTTCTGTTCACAGGCCCAGAGAATGGAGAAGAGGAGAATTGTTAAGACGAGCTTCTTCATTGTCCAGAGACGAACAATTGCCGGTGCTTCACGGAACAATGAACTGTGCTGCATGGTTCAACCTCACCCGCACCTTCTCCTGGGAGGAGAGGGGGCCTTGTTAAACAAGAAGAGCGAACCAGGGTGATTCGCTCTTCTTAGGTTTTCATATGATGCTCTGATCTTACTTGAACGAGGCCAACGCCTCATCAACAGTGTCAAAATGTTCGAACACGGTAACGAGCTTTGTCACAACGAGCAGGCTCTGGATCTTGTCAGAAGCGCGTGCGAGTTTCATGTTCCCGCCGGCATTCCGGACCGTTGTAAGAGCACCGATGAGCATCCCAAGACCCGAGCTGTTCATGAACTTGACTTCGCCTAGATCAACAACGACCTTGTTCTTATCCACATCGATGAGCTTGTGCAGCTCTTCATTCAACGACGAAGCGTCGGGTCCCCCCATCACATTCCCTTTCAGCTCTATCAGAATGACGCCTTTGACTTCTTTGAGTTTCAGTTTCATGCGTGCTCCTTCTTGGTTCCGGTTGTGCAACGCCACTTTCAAATATAAAGCGATTCTGGGCGAAATCCAAGAACACTCTTTATCCAGCTACGGGTTTACTTCTTTTCTCTTCTGCTTCCGTATCGTCCAATCGAGGACGATGGCGCTGGCGATGTAGACGGAGGAATACGTTCCTGCGATCGTTCCCACCGTTAAGGTAAAAGCAAAGCCTCGTGTAACCTCTCCACCGGCGAAAAACAGTGTGACAAGAACGAGAAGAACCGTTCCCTGAGTGATGATCGTGCGGCTGAGGGTATCGTTCAAGCTGCGGTTGATGACCTCCGTCAGGGAGAGACTTCGGTAGATCTTCAGATTCTCACGAATGCGGTCGAAGACGACCACCGTATCGTTCACCGAGATTCCTACCAGCGTCAGGAAAGCCGCGACGACTTCCTGCGAGATTTCCAAATTCAGTGTCGGGATGACACCATCTAGAAGTGAAAGGACGCCCAAGGCCACAAGCACATCATGGAACAGTGCAACAACAG
>JBBTCR010000454.1:0-3268 GCA_038043105.1 Bacteroidota bacterium | reverse complement strand
CAGGGCGGTCGGCCGTCGGCGGTCCACGGTCTTAACGCGTATGAGTGACCTCGCCCTCCGCCTCGAAAACCTGAGCAAGTTGTACCGCATCGGCCCTCGGCAGCGCTACAGGACCTTGCGCTTGTTTGTTGCCCATCAAGCCCGCCCCAGCGAGGCCGTCCAAGCGCTGTTGAAAGAAGAAGCCGCGTGGGGAGTGGAGCGGCGAGCATTTTACTTGAACTTTCAGTAAAAAGTCGAACAGATTAAGGCATCCCTGCGATCGCTGCTGGAGTCGCTCAAACGCGATGGCAAGCATATCGCAGCCTATGGTGCTGCGGCTAAAGGGACGGTGCTGCTCAACTATTGCCAGATCGGGAAGGATTTTCTCGATTTCGTGGTCGACCGGAGTCCGCACAAGCAGGGGCGCTATATGCCAGGGGTTCGCCTGCTTATCTACGCACCACCGCGACTTCTGGAAGAGAAACCAGACTATACCCTGCTGCTGGTTTGGAACTTTGTTGAGGAAATTCTGGAGCAACAGGCTGCGTATCGGCGCCGTGGAGGGAAATTCATCATTCCCATTCCAGCCGTGAGAGTGGTATAAGTTTCGCGAAGGAGGTGGTCGCATGCTTGCCGAGTATCTTGACATGGCGATGGAGCAAGCCGTCTATGAGATTATTGAGGATGACGGGACGTATTGGGGAGAAATTCCCGGTCTTCAAGGTGTGTGGGCACGCCACACCACGCTGGAAGGCTGCCGGCGTGAACTGCGTGAGGCGCTCAGTGACTGGATCGCACTGCGTTTGCGCTTGGGCCTGCCGATTCCAGTCGTAGCAGGTATCGATCTGAACCAGCTCACGCAAACTGTCTGAGCCTCACCCAATGTCCAGATTAACTCCAGTCTCCTGGCACAAGCTGGTGCAACGCCTCCGTGAGCTCGGTTTTGAGGGCCCTTATGCAGGTGGGCGCCACCCCCAGATGCGCCAGGGCGATGTGACTGTGATCATTCCCAATCCACATGAGGGTGACTTGGCGTGGGCCTTTTGAGACGCCTCCTGCGGCAGGCTGGTGTCTCCCGCGAAGAATGGCTGGGCGAGGGAAAAGTTGAGGGTTGAGAACATAGGAATAATGTTCATCGAGACCAGACTCAAGGGGGCGTTTATCATTGAGTCGGAAAGAATTGAGGATGAGCGTGGCTTTTTTGCGCGCGTCTTTTGCGTGAAGGAATTTGCCGAACACGGGATCCGGCTAGCATTTTCTGGGTGCGGCCAGGGATGTTGATTGAGGCGAGCATTGAGGAGTTCATCGCCTACTGGGAAGTCAAGCGCGATGGTTCGAGGCGCGGGATTGTGGAGGTAGTGTCGTGATTACCAACGATCAGGAACTTCAGGTGACGCGAGAGCGCATTGCACGGTTTCAGCAATGGCTCATGCAGATACGCCAAACGGCACGGCCTGGGGAGTTCGAGGCGGTTAGCAGTGGCTATCGCCTGGAAATCGAGCGCATGCAGGCCGAAGTCTTGGAGTACTTGCTGCGCCCTCTGCGGGAGGAGCATCAGGAACAACCCGCGTGAAAAACTGGGCCAATCTGGGTAAAACTGCATCATTGCCGATATCGTTTCTCGCCTTTTTGGCTGCGCTAAAGGGTCTTCTGGCAAGGCATGAGCCGAGGCATATATGACCCACACCGATAACTGCTGGCTTCGCGGAGATCAAGTTGAATATCTGCTCGGAGGTGTGGTGTGTTGAAACGTTCCGGCGGTCTGCGGTCAGCCGTCCCCGGTCTACGGTCGTCCCTCGTCGATCCTCTTTCATCTTCGGTCGCCGGTCACCGGTCGACGGTCAGCCGTCGTCTGTTGTCGGTCCTCCGTCCTCCGTCCACGGTCCACCGTCGTCCGTCGTCGGTCTGCCGTCTGCACAGGGTGGTCCGCGGTCGTCCGTCATCGGTCCGCGGTCGTCCGTCATCGGTCGTCTCGGCGTCCTCGGTCGTCGGCATCATCGGCCGCAACGGAGCGGGGAAGGGCACCTTGCTCAAGATCCTTTCTCGTATCACAGAACCAACGGAAGGGCGCGCCGGGATTTGTGGCCGCGCATCTGGAGCCGGGGATTCTCCTTGTGGACGAGGTGCTGGCGGTGGGGGATGGGGCGTTCGAGAAGAAATGCCGGGGGAAGATGACGGTACATCTTTTGAATTAGAGGCCGCGCCGTGAAAATCATTTGGACCAGACATGCTACAGAACGCCAACAGGAATGGCAGAAAAAGTTGGGCATTACCCGCCCAGAGGTAGAAGAATTGGTGATGAATCCTGCACAGATCGTGCCGGGTGACCTTGGGGCTTTCGTCGCTCAAACTCGACGGGGCCGGGGGTTATTACGTCTGCCTTTTGCGCAAGTAGGCGATGATCGCAGAATCCTGACTGTCTATTGGACGAGCAGAGTGGACAAGTACTGGAAGGGAGAATGAAATGCGTATTCGATACGACCCCGAAGCCGATGTGTTGATATTCATTTTGCGCGATGAACCGCCTGTAGACGCGGTGGAAGAGCCCGGCGGTGTGATAATCAGTTACGGTGAAGATGGTGAACCGGTGAGCGTAGAGTTTCTCCACGCTTCGCCAAGGCGTTTAGTACAAAGAGGCGAGGTAAGTATCACGCTGCGAGCGGAAAGCCTCCCCGCGTAGAAGAAGTAACTGGACAAGGTAAAGCCATGTCTGACCTTGCCCTCCGCGTCGAAAACCTGGGCAAGCTGTACCGCATCGGCCCTCGGCAGCGCTTCGAGCAAAGAACGCCCTTGGGCCCTCCCGGATCCGCGCAGCAAAGTATCCCTGGACAATGTGATACTGAGCAGAAAGTACTGACGAATTGACAGCGATGAAAAAAGCGATTGGCTATTCTGAGTACGCGTCATTGCTTGATTGCTTCATTGCCCTTGTTCAGGAGGCGTGGGGGGATCAGGTGTGCTCCGTGGTCCTTTATGGTTCAGTGTCGCGCGGTGAGGCTGGACCGGAGAGCGATGTGGATCTTCTGCTCATCCTGAAAGAGGCATCCCCGGTCTACCGGCAACGGCTTCAACCCCTGATTCCTCTCCTACGTCGGTTGCGGAGGCAATCCTGCTGGAACGAATTGGAAGCCAGCGGGTGTTTCCCTTCGTTGAGCGTTCTGGTCCTTTCCCGGGAGGAGGCAGAGCAGAACCGATTGCTCTATCTTGATATGATTGATGTGGCTCGTATTCTCTTAGACCGAGACGGATTCTTTCAAGGCCGCTTGGACGCGCTTAAAGTGCGGCTTCG
>JBBTCR010000453.1:0-1720 GCA_038043105.1 Bacteroidota bacterium | reverse complement strand
CACAGGTTGCATAAAGGTGAGTCAGGCGACTTGTTTGACCGTCAGGTCTATGCCATTCAAGACAGGAATGGGTTTGTTCAATCGAAGGCTCAGGACGATCCATTCCTCGAGAGTCTCCTGTAGCTCCTGTCGACACTCTATCCAATGTCACGCCGTTTGCCCAAAGCCCGTCAAATCCTGGAATCTCTCCGAAGTACGTCTTGTCCTCCTCAACAATTTCATAGCGAGCGCTCGCCATCGCAAGTCGTATATACTCAGAGATCATTTGTTTTACCTTCTATACCTGATCAAAAGTAGAAACTCGAGGAGAGAAAATCAAGGAACCTCGATTCGGAGTAATCTCCTTCTCACAAGCTCCAGAGCGGCCTGTGCCGCTCGTTCTTTCACACGCCTGCGATCGTCCCTGAAGTTGAATCGTAGCGCAAGCGTCTCCGACCGGTCAGAATACCCGATCCAGACGAGTCCGACAGGCTTTTCCGGTGTCCCGCCCGTCGGACCCGCAATGCCGGTCGCCGAAAGGCCGATGTCGGTATTAGCCTTCTTCCTGACTCCAAATGCCATCGCTTCTGCCACTTCGCGGCTGACTGCACCATACTTCTGAATGAACGCCAGGGGGACACTGAGTTCAGCTGCTTTCGATTCATTACTGTACGTGATGACGCCACGTTCGAAGTAGTTTGAGCTTCCGGGGACATTCGTGATTCGGTCGGCAATGAGGCCCCCCGTGCACGATTCAGCCACGGCGATGGCAAGCTTCCGCTCAGTCAACAGTCGTCCGATGATTTGTTCCATTTCTTCATCGTCGACACCGTAGACGTATTTTCCGGCCCTGCCGCGGATTTTTTCTTCGACGCCTTGTATATTTGCTTTTGCCTCAGCGATGCTCGTCGCTCGTGCCGTGATTCGAAGTCGAGTTCCGGTGGGACTGGGAAGGAAGCCCAAGGTCACGCTTGAGTTGGGCGGGAAGAGATCATCTACGTTGCCGATCTGCTCGGCCAAGAATGACTCTCCGATTCCGGTTGTTTTGAGCGTGCGGTGCTGTATGACCATACCGGAAGCCCGTTTTGCGAAGAAGGGAAGGACGAAATCCTGCATCATCGCCTTCATCTCAAATGGAACCCCTGGCATCACGATGAAGTACTTGCCAGGTTGCTCGAAGAGATATCCCGGGGCGGTTCCGTGAAAATTCTGGATAACAGCGCAGCTTCGGGGGACGAGCGCCTGATCCTCGTTGATCTTTCGTGGCGCCAAACCTCGCTTCTGAAAGATCTCGCGGATCCGCTTTAGCGCTTCATCGTTGACAACGAGATCCGTCTGGAAGAATTTGCAGACCGCCGCTCTCGTTATGTCATCATGCGTCGGGCCCAAGCCCCCCGTGACGACGATAACGTCGCAGCGGGCAAAGGATTCCCCAAAAGACTTTAGGGTCATCTCCTCATTGTCACCAACCGTCGTCATCCGTCCCACGGCCACGCCGACCGAGTTGAGCTGCTCGGCGATGTATGCTTGGTTGGTGTTGACCACCTGCCCAATGAGCAGTTCGTCACCAACTGAAATGACTTCCGCGATCATAAGATAAGAAACGTAGAGTGGTAACAGTTATCAGAGAATTCGGAGGGCGACAAGAAGCTGCAGGATGACGTTTGTGTAAATGCCCGAGATCACATCATCAGACATGACACCGAACCCGCCTCGATTCTGATACACCCTTTTATCAGGG
>JBBTCR010000452.1:0-4696 GCA_038043105.1 Bacteroidota bacterium | reverse complement strand
GTCTAGAACGCCGCGAGTTTTTGAAAACCGTCGGAGCTGGAGCACTTGCAGCGACGCTTCAACCGTCGTTTGGAGCAGAGCAACATCCGGTCATCGCCCAAGAACAGAAGATCCATCACGATTTCCGAACCAATAATCCGGGAGTGGAATACTACTGTCTTGGTAATGGACAAATTGTCGCCGCCCTGCAAGTGTCTCCGAAGCCAGAAAATGGAACGCATTGCGGCTTGCTGTTTATGTCATCGGAGCACTTTGCGCGGAAGATAAGCACATACCTGTTCCATCCCGAGCGGGGACTTCAGAATACCAGATTTACGGCTGTGATCGATGGGAAGGGATACATTCCTGAGTATGACAAATCGAGCGTCCGTTGGGAGTATCCGGGCGACATTCCGACAATTGTCATAGAGTGGGATGCGGGCGGTTGCTCCGTTCGGGAGGAACTGATGTGCCCCATCAACGATTCCGCTCTGATCCGCACGGTCACGATCCACAACAAGGGGGCAACAAACGTTCAGGCCACCGGTACCATCTTGCTCTATCCGAATCTGATGTATTTCGATGAGTATCACGTCGATCGGAAACGAATGACCTTGACCGCAACGGGATATCAAACGATGGAACTGTTTTCGTTCAGTGAAGTCACCGTTGGTGATCGTCACATGAACATCCGGTTCGGTGATATTCCCGCCGGGGAAAAGAAGTCCATCACCTTTGCATTGACGTTGAACCTGCCGCGGAAGCAGTTTGAGAAAAAGGGTCTTGCGAAGATGTTGGAAGAGACAAAGCGGTACTGGAGCAACCGCGCAGCTTGTGCTACTGACAATGACGGGCTCAACCATCTTTTCAATTGTTCCAAGACCGGCCTTCGAGCTTCGGTTTCCAGATCCGGAAAAATGGATGCCGGCATTTGGCAGTACAACTTTGAGTGGGTGCGGGACAGCAGCATGGTTGCCATCGGAAGCGTCTTGAGCGGTCAGAAAGACGTTGCTGAAGCATTGCTCCGCAGAATTCTTGAGCGTTCTGTCGATGATGAAGGTCGAGCCATTGATGCAAGCCGCCACCGGCCGCCGGAGACAATCGAATTGGATCAAAATGGTGAATTGATTTACGCGCTGTGGACGCACTGGGTGTGGACTGGCGACGACTCCATCATCAGAGCGTTCTGGCCAAAGATCAAAGCTGCGGCTAGTTATGTGCTGAGACCGGAATTCCGCGATCCCGCGACCGGACTTCTGAAAAACTCCCGTGAGTTCTGGGAGCGAGACCCTGCTTACGGCGTAAAGGAAGGGTATGAACTTGCCTATCAGGTCTGGAACATCGTCGGACTGGAAATGGCGGCAGAGATCGCGGCTCATATGAAAGAACCAGCTGTGTCTCGGCGGTGGCTCGAAGCGTCTCGCTTGATGAAAAACTCATTTCTCAATCATCCCACATTCTCCTTCATTGATGATGGGAAACTCATCAAGCGACGTCTGGCCAACGGGGAAGTGCAAAGAACGTTCGAGCCCCCTAATCGAAAGGCGATGCCCCCGGGAGTGCCGCTGAATGTCGAATCTGTGTCCTACACCGATCCTGATACTGCGAGTGTCCTGCCGATCATGCTTGGCATTGTAGATCCGAAGAACCCAATTGCACTCAAGACGTTGGAGTCGATGGAATATCTATGGAATCAACGCTGGACGACAGGAGGCTATGCTCGCTACAATGTGACGTCGGAGCCCGATTCTCCTGGGCCGTGGCCGTTTGCGACGATGTTTCTTGCACGTGCATACCTTGAAGCTGGCAACGATGAAAAGGCGTGGCGAGCTCTCAATTGGCTCCTCCAAGTAACGGGTGGAAAAGCAGGCGCATGGTTCGAGTGCTATGTCGATCGACCGGTGCCACCGCTTCCGCCGCTCGGTATCGTGATCTGGACATGGGCAGAAATTGTGATGTTCATTGTACATCATCTGCTTGTTGTTCGACCAGGACCGAAGAACCTTATCATCCGTCCTCGGTTGCTCGCCGGATTGAAGGAAGTGAATGCAAAGGTTGTTGTCCGCGGACATGATGTGCGTCTGAAGCTGAGGCACGCGGAAAAGGCACCAGTTGCATATGTTAATGGAAGACAAACACGGATCACCGATGGCTCTGTGACGTTACCGTTGCCAACAAAAGACATTTCTCTCGAGATGCACATTTGACGCGCCGGCCGAAGTGTCATTTCGTCCTATAGCAGGCTGTTGAAAAAGAGAAAAACAAATGCCACAAAGACACGAGGACACGAAGGAATAAAGGGATTTCAAACCTTTTCTTAGTTTCTTGGTGGCTTACTGGCTAAGAGATCAGAGTTTTTCAACAACCTGATAGAAGGAACACGTGCCTGAAAAATATTTCAAATATAAGAATCTGAATGAACTCCGAAAGGATTGTGAGCGCCTCGGCGTTGACATCACGTTTGAAGAGAAGCTCGAGGCGGTCGGCCAACCGGTGCGCATCGGCAACCGGGTGATCGGGAACGCGCTCGGCATTCATCCTATGGAGGGATGCGATGCCACTCTCGATGGTAAGCCAGATGAATTGACCTTTCGCCGGTGGAAACGATTCGGTCAGGGTGGCGCCAAGCTCATCTGGGGTGAAGCAACCGCTGTGGTCCCTGAGGGGCTTGCTAATCCTCGTCAGTTGCTGCTGAATGAAAAAATGATGCCTGACATTGAGGCATTGCTGAGGCGGACTCGAGAGGCGCACCGTGAGATGTACGGTCGGGATGATGACCTTTTGGTTGGGCTGCAACTGACGCATTCAGGGCGATACAGCTATCGGAAACCGCTGATCGCATGCCACCATCCGCAAGTGGATTCAGTCACCTACCTCGACAAGGCGAAAGGCATTCGGATACCGGCGGACTATCCGGTCGTGACGGATGACCACCTCGAGAAATTGGAAGATGCCTTTGTCACTGCCGTGAAGCGCGTTTGCGAGGTTGGGTTCGACTTTGTGGATATCAAGCAATGTCACACTTACTTGCTGAATGAGCTTCTCGGCGCGCGCACGCGGGAGGGGAAATACGGCGGAAGCTTTGAAAACCGTACACGCTTCATTAGGAATGTTCTTGGGAAAGTCAGAAGCGAGGTTGGCGATCGCATCATCCTTGCTTCTCGCATCAATGTCTACGACGGCGTGCCGCATAAGAAGGATCCCTCAACGGGTATTGGAACACCTATGCCGTTTACAACACCGTATGAGTACAGCTTTGGCGTTGATCGCGAGGATCCGTTGAAGGAGGATCTCACTGAGCCAATTCAGTTGGTGAGGGTTCTCGCTGAACTGGGCGTCAAGATGGTCAACGTCTCGATGGGGAGCCCCTACTTTAACATGCATATCGGCCGACCCTTCGAGCACGCGCCGGTCGATGGCTACATCTCTCCAGAACACCCACTGATTGGTGTCGACCGGCATTTCCGGCTCACGGCCGCGATACAACAGGCGTTTCCAGAGATGGTCGTCGTCGGCACAGCGTATAGTTGGCTGCGTCAATTCTTGGTCAATGCCGGAGAATCCAATTTGAGGAGAAAACGCGTTTCAATTGTCGCAACCGGTCGCGGCTCAATTGCTTACCCGGATTATGCGAACGAAGCACTTTCGTTTGGGAAGCTGAATCCATCCAAAGTTTGCATTGCCGTGAGCCACTGCACGAACCTTATGCGTTCGAAACACAATGAGCTCGGTCAATTTCCGACAGGATGTGTGCCGCGCGATCCGCTCTATGCACAAGTCCTCAAGGAAAGCCTCGGCAGAAAAGCTAAGCAATCATAACCCTTTTCACGTGAATCATCATGCCACAGCTCTTTGGTCAACACTACAGCCGCGAAGAACTGCAGAAGCGCGTGGGGCATCTCTTGCAGGTCGCCGGTGTTCGGATGATGGCGTTGCAGGAAGGGAGCGAGGCGGGTGTACGCATCGCTGACGTTCGAACTGGATCCGGACTGCGGTTTCAGGTCTCGCTGGATCGGGGTATGGATATCTCAATAGCGGACTACAAAGGGGTTTCCCTCGCCTGGCGCTCTCCCAATGGCGATGTGCACCCCAGCTACTATGACCCGCGCGGACTGGGCTGGGCCCGTTCGTTTCCCGGTGGACTCATGACCGGCTGCGGACTCACCTATCTCGGTGCCCCGTGTGTGGATGAAGGGGAAGAGCTTGGACTGCACGGCCGACTTTCGAACACTCCTGCAACTGATGTGAAAACATCAACCCAGTGGCTCGATGACCGATGCGTGTTCGCCGTCAGCGGCAGCGTTCGTGAAAGTACCCTCTTCGGGGATGACCTTTTGCTTCGTCGAACGATCGAAGTGGAGTTGGGCGAGTCCATCATTACGTTTCGCGATACGGTTGTCAATGAAGGGAATCGGCGATCGCCGCTGATGCTGTTGTATCATGTCAATGCCGGCTGGCCGACGGTTGATGAGGGGGCTGAGCTGCTGCTGAATGCAAGCTTGACAATGCCTCGCGATCCGGAGGCGGCAAAGGATCTCAAAACGGCAACGAAGATGATTGCTCCTCTCCCCGACTTCAAAGAGCAGGTCTACTTCCACGATCTGAAGGTGGATAACAACGGAATGGCAACAGTCCTTTTGGCAAACAAGAAAGCACAGCTTGGATTGTTTGTGCGCTACCGTCAGAAGGAGTTGCCGCGGTTCATCGAGTGGAAAAT
>JBBTCR010000451.1:1995-3394 GCA_038043105.1 Bacteroidota bacterium | reverse complement strand
GCACCGTCATCTGCCACTACTTGCGAGATAGCCCCCGACGTGGCGCGCATACCCATGGAGATGCACGATCCTTCAAAAGCCGGACCAGCCGCAGTCGAACAAAACAACAATCCCCCCCGATTTCCGAGAACAATCTCGCCGTTGGTTCCCAGATCGATAAGCCCCACAAACGAATCGCTCTTATGCACGCCCGTCGCCAGAATGCCTGCGAGGATGTCGCTTCCGACAAAGCTCCCCAAGCAAGGAAGAAATCGCACGGATGCGCTCGGTACGATGTCCCATTCAAGCTCTTGAGACTCAAAACGTCCCAAATCATAGTACGGGGACTCGAAGGGGTATTGCGACAATGGAGTAACATCGAATCCGCAAAAGAGATGATGCATCACTGTGTTGCCAACGAGCACAACATCTTGCACGAACGACCCGTCCACGCCCGCTGAGTGGACGAGTTTAGCCACCATCGTGCCGAGTTGCAGACGAATTGACTGCTCCATCATCTTTTGGCCGTTTTCGGTCACCGCATAGAAAATCCTGCTCATCACATCCGCTCCGAACCGACCCTGTTCGTTCAGGGCTGTTTCGACGGCAAGGACATTTCCATTGGCCAGATCCAGGAGTTGTGCGGCGAGCGTCGTTGTTCCGAGATCAATCGCTATCCCCAAGCCTTGCCGAGGAACAAACTCAAACCTGCTCTCATCCGTGAGGACTCTCACCTCCCATTGAGCAAGTTCGAGTGTGATGTCCTCTTCCGCTTTGCAGCAACACGCTAACCGCCAACCTTCTCCGATGTCTTTCTTTGACAAGATGTTTTCCTGCTCGGGGGTAGCTCTCAGCTTGCCAGACAGCACTTTGATCTTGCAGCCTTCACAGACGGCATTTCCCCCACAAGGGAACTCCACCCCGTACGTGAAGAGGACGTCCTGGAGCGGCGTTCCACGTTCCACGGTGAATTCGTGCCCAAGGGGCTGAAGGGTTATCCGGACGAGGTCACTCATAAGTCAATAACGAAGTTAGTGCCGGAGGATCTCAACTGCAATTGTACTCATTAAAGAAACGAATTACAAAATCTCCCGTTTCCTGTCCAAGTAATACAGGTAATTTTCAAACTTGACATCGGGCGGAACGCGGTCAGGCTTCTGCCAGTGGAGCATTTTCGTGAATCGCCCGCGGTTCGTCACAGTGGGATTTCTTTAGCCTCTTCAAACCTGGAATTCACGATGACGGTAACTCGGCGCATGATTCGGAAGATAGGATACCCAACAAGAAGGATGATCATTCCCATGATGATCGATCCTGGCTGCGACAGGATGACGTTGACGGCGATCGTGAGGAGGAAGAGCACGAAAAAGCCTGGGAGAATTGGATAGAGAGGGACGCGGTATCCTCCCTCAGAAGCAGC
>JBBTCR010000451.1:0-1895 GCA_038043105.1 Bacteroidota bacterium | reverse complement strand
AAAAGCCTGGGAGAATTGGATAGAGAGGGACGCGGTATCCTCCCTCAGAAGCAGCCACCCCACGGCGACGAAGCGATGCCTAGAGACGTCCGTACTCGTGGATCGTGTCGTACATAGCAACAATGTTCTCAGTAGATGTTATCGGTTGAAGATTATGGCAGGGCGCGCAGATCCATCGCGCTGATGAGAAAATCCTGATGTTTTCAAGGACCTCCGATCGAACATCCTCGACACTTCCAAATGGCAGCGTTTTTTGGTTGTCCATCGCGCCGTGGAAAATGATCTTGTCCCCAAAATCGCAAACCAGCGCTTCTCGATCCATCGACGGGCACCGCCATTGAATCGGATTGAGGAGCTCGATGCCGGTGACATCAATGAGGTCCGGGATGACCTCTCGCACATCTCCATCAGTGTGGTAGAAAATGTGAACCCCATAACTTCGTGCAAGATCTGCCATCCTTTTCTGATTGGGCAGAATGAATTCGCGGATGTCCTCCAAGCTCATAAGTAGCCCAGTTTGTCCGCCGAGATCCTCAGCAATGTAGCTCACATCTATAATGCCTTTGCCGATCTCATAGATCCGCCGGTTGAGATCGTAGTAGTAGTCGAAGATGTGATCAAGCGCAGCCTGGAGGATATCAGGATGCTCCCGAACGTCCATCAGACCCTGTTCCAATCCCCGCATTGCACAGTAAATGAGGTACGGTTCAAAATCACCCGAGCGGATCATCCTGTGACGAGGAGCGTTCTTGATCTGTGCCCTGTAGATCTCATAGTCATGATCATCGGCGCTGGGCCATTTGAATTCGTGCACTTGCTCTACCGTTGTCATGTCCGCAAGAGGATGAGTCTCGAACTCCTCATAGATCCCTGTCCCGTAGGCGATCTTCTTTTTCCGAACGCCCCATATGTCTGCTTCAGGGTAATCAGGATGGTGCATTGTGAGCCGCGGAGGTTCGATGCGAGTCACACCGTCGATATGGAGCTTGTCATACAGCTCCTCGAGATCGCTGCACCGCAGTTCTCGCAGGAGGCGATCCGTCACTTCATCAGTGGCCCAGTAGTCCGTGGGTATCCGGTCGGGCTTTTGCCGTCCAAACAAGGCCAGCCATCGCTCGCGTGGCGTCATGCAAAGAGCCTATCTTATATTCGTTTGCTGAGGACTTCCACCTCGTACTTCTCCACATCCTTCAGCCAGCGCTCGGAAGTCTGGACATTCATCTTCAGACAATAGTAGTCCCACACTGCACCAAACGGCAGCGTTTTTGCCTCTTCCAGGAGGGCCAACCTTGCAAAGTAATTCCCCTGGTTCTCGAACTCCCTAAGCTTGGCGCGCGGCTCCAGGAGGGCTACGAGGAGCGCTTTCAGTGTCGAGCGCGCGCCGATGACCCAAGCACCGACACGATTCAAGGACGCGTCAAAGAAGTCAAGGGCAAGATGCACGCGCCCCAGGACATTGCATCGGACAATCTCTTCTGCGAGAGAGCGAACGTCGTCATTCAAGATGACAACGTGGTCACTGTCCCAGCGGACGCCACGGCTTACGTGAAGAAGCAGTTCATCGAAGAATTGAAGAATGGCAGAGATCTTCTCCGCGACCGATTCTGTCGGGTGGAAATGCCCCAGGTCCAAGCACATCATCTTCCTTCTGGAGAGCGCGTAGCCGAAATAGAACTCGTGTGAGCCCACGACAAACGCTTCGCTTCCAATTCCGAACAACTTGCTCTCCAACGAATCCTTCATCTGCTCGGGGTCGTAGCTCTTTGCATAGATTGCATCAAGCGACTCGGCGAGCAATGCGCGGTGGGTCATCCGATCCATTGGCATGTCTTTGGAGCCGTCAGGTATCCAGTGGTTGTGGAGACAGGGGCTTTTGAGGTCTCTCCCCATGACGG
>JBBTCR010000450.1:0-2574 GCA_038043105.1 Bacteroidota bacterium | reverse complement strand
CTTCTTCACGCGCTCGACGCTGACTGAGAATCTCGACCGTTCGCTTCAGAACGAAGTGAAATGGGTCAACGAGTTCATTGAACCCAAAGCCAAGAAGGTCCGGCTCAAACGATCCGCCCGGCTCGAGTTACAGCGCTTGAAGAAAGCAGCGCAGCCGCAGGTCACGAGCGAACAGGAAGAGGCCGAAGCAGCCGCCGTCGACGACATTTGGAACCAGATTTACCAACATACCATTCTCAGCCCTCGGCGGCAGAACATCCAGATCCTCGATCGCAACGGCGACCTGCTCTATCGCTCTCCAAGCCTCGGGAAACAGTCGCTGCAGCACGCTGATATCCCGTACGGTTGGATTAAGGTCATCACCATTCGCAACGAGGAAGGGCGGGAGCTACGGCTCGCAGTAACCCAAAATGACTATGTGAAGATCTTCGTGGCCTACCCGCTGGAGGAACTGAACGAGGCCCTGGATGGCATCTTTTCCAACTATGGCTGGCTTTCCCCTCTCGCTCTCCTGATCTCGGTCATCGGCGGATGGTTCCTGGCTCACAAGTCGCTGAAGCCTGTCGATACCATAACGAGAACAGCACGGCAGATTACGGCCCAGAACCTGAACCAGCGGCTCCCCGCCCGACAGGTTGATGATGAAATCGGCAGGCTCACGGCAACCTTCAACGATATGATTGGCCGCCTGCAGGAATCCTTCGCTCAAATCCAGCGCTTCTCGGCCGATGCCTCGCACGAGCTCCGAACACCGCTCACGATCATGCGGGGCGAGATCGAAGTTGCGCTGCGGAACAGACATCTCCCCAAACCGACACGCGGGCTTCTCACCAGCGTCCACGATGAGCTCGTGAGACTTTCTTCCATCGTCGAGAGCTTGATTACGCTCATTAAGTCCGACTCAGGCCGCCTGACGTTTCAGTTCGATGATATCTGGCTTGACAAGATGATTGAAGAGATTTCGGAAGACGCTCGCGTGCTTGCAACGAAGAAGAAGATTCGAGTAGAGCTCGAGCGGATCGAACCGATCAAGATGCGCGGCGACGCTGCCCGTCTCCGACAGTTGTTCCTCAATTTGATCGAGAACGCAGTGAAGTACACACCACCGCACGGGAGGATTACGTTATCGCTCCAGCAATCCGACGGAGCGGCCAGCGTGCGCGTGCAGGACACCGGAGTCGGGATCGCGCGAAAAGATCTGGCAAAGATCTTCGATCGATTCTATCGCGTGAAGCAAGGTGGATTGGAGCGCGGCAGCGGACTCGGTCTCGCCATCGCGCAGTGGATTGCCGAGGCACACCACGGCGCCATCCACATCAAGAGCCAACCGCGCAAAGGAAGCACCTTCACCGTCACACTTCCGTTGTCGTAATTCAATTGAAGACTTCTGAAGCCTTGTCAGACGCGCGCGGCCTCTCGTCCGAGCTGTGTGGTGCTTGGCAGTACGGCCAGTTTTGCCTTGGACACCTGAGCGCAAGCACGACCCAAACCACGCTCCCGACAGCGTCCCCGCTGTCGGGCACACAGCTGGATCTTCTAAAGGGCCCGGGTGTGTTCAGCTCGCGGCGAGACAGCTCGTGGAATTCGCAAGGCTTGCTTCATCAGACGAGCGCGGACGCTCGTCTGAGCTTTGTGGTGGTTGGTCGCAAGGCCGGATTCGCTTCACTCAAACGAGAGGCACACTCCCCACCAAGCTCCCGACAGCGTCTTCGCTGTCGGGCACTGGCACTGTGCCCACCGAGCAGACGCTTGAGCGCGCATCTTCCTTAAATCCAGAACTCTCCTTGATCCTCACAGCGTTCTTACATCAGCAATGGTCCAGCGTCGTCGATTGGTATGATTGGGTCTATGCCATTGTCGTAGAAGCAAGCTGAGGATAACCTGTATTCCCACCGATTGTCAATAAACTGCCAACCTTTCGCGACGGGATTGTCATGCAGGTACTCAAGCTTCTGATACAGGACTCGCTCTGTGAAGACGTTCCTCGCTTGTATTTGTTGCCAGAACTGATGATGTTCCTTTGATCTTTTCTTTTGTGCGCAGCGACGAAAATAAGCGAGCAGCTTTTCTTCCTTATTTACGCGCAGAGCGTTCAAGAACTTGTGAGCAGTGAAAGATCCGAACGCTTGAAGTACTTGAGAAATCGTGTAACCGTTACGCGGCCGACAGATGAAATGTAGGTGGTGAGGCATGAGTACAAACGCATAGAGCTCCATTCTGTTCTTTTCTCTAAGCCATTTCAACGAACCTAAGACGATCTCCTGGAATTGGTCCCGCAGGAACAGTCGCTTCCATCCGACAATTGTCGCCGTCACAAAGTAAAGATGGTCAGGCACGTGACGGGGGCGAAATGTCATTGCCTGCGTTGACGGTGTGTGATTGTTTTGACGAAGATAGCGATTTCCAAAACGAAATCAAATTTCTCGACACACTCTGATCCATCGCATCAGGTTTGCCGAAAGGATTGCGGCTCGCACAAGAGCGAACGGTCGTAGGCACTCGGTGTGACACCTCACTGGGGTGTGGGGCTTCCGCTCCACGCTCCCGACAGCGTCCCCGCCAGAACGGATGGCG
>JBBTCR010000449.1:0-1632 GCA_038043105.1 Bacteroidota bacterium | reverse complement strand
AAGATGATTGTTGGTATTCTTGGGACGCGATTTTTGAATTTGGGAGTGAGCCCTGTAAGCTCCGGAGAACTGTTACGCACGGTTGAGCAAGTATTTGATGTGCCAGTGACCAGAGTAAAAAGCGCACGTTTTTTTGTCGATCGAACGCAAGGAATAGCCGCTGTTTGGGGGGTGACCCCGGCACCTCTGTATCTATCGGAAGGCGCGCAATTGACGATTGAAGGAGTCGTGTATACGCTCCGTGTACAAAATGGCGTTGCCGTATTGACCAATCCGCTCTGGGGCGACGTCATCTTGGCAGATGTCGCTGGCGAAAACGTCTTAAGACGAGGACAGGTTCTCCCGAATACTCCACCGCAAGAGCCACGCGAATTTCAAGAGGTCACCGCGAGTATTGTCCCACGGACAAGTTTGCTCGATCAATACCGCCGCGCTCCATCGGTTCTCAAGGAGTATCAGGATGATCCGGCGTTTACCCGGGCCCGCGGAATAGTACTCCGGTTTATTGGGAGTGTCGGGGAACGCGCTTCACGGGTCCTCTATCACGGTATCCCGCACTGGAATGAACTGTTTGATTTTCATGATGTGTTGACGGAAAGCGCGCGAAACATCTTCCGAAATCCTTCCCAAGCAATCCACCTCAATCGGTTAGCTATTCTTACGCATGATGTGGGGTATTATCAAGAAACGTTTGCCCGGGATCATGAGGAAAAAAGCAAACGATTTGTACTCGATCATCAACAAGCGTTCGGTCTAACTCATCTCGAAGCAGAGGCAGTGCTATACCGCATTGACCACACGAAATTGGAAATGGGTCCGTCCTGGCAAGCGAAGGTAGCCTTAGAAGATCGGGTATATGCGGCACTTGACGTGCTTAATCGTGGTGAAGTTTTGGCATCGGAAGACTCCCGCGTGCTTGATGAATTTGTACTGGATCAGTTTCCGGCAGCTCTCGTTGATAATCCTGCCCATCGGCACCTCATTATGGATGCGATTACGGGAGCCCGGATTATCGCCTTGGCAGATATATGGGGTCAAGATAGTACCTATACTGAACGGGTCGCGCTCCTTCAACAAGAATTTAAAGAGGACGGCAGTACGGCTGCCGCTCCTACAGGTCTTGAACAAGTCGCAGCATCTCCCCAGTTTACCGAAGTTGTTATGACAAACCGGTTTAAGTCAATATTGGAGAGCGCAGTTGTGCCATTGGGAAAATATGTTGCTGCCGCCCGACGGATAGCTGGAGATGATTATCCTTCACTTCTTGAGGAAAGAAATAGGGAAATGCGGTTGATGGGTGATATATCTGCAAGACTAGGCCGGATTAAGGAGGGGAGAGGTCGATTGGGAGATCTCTACACCATCACGTTTGGCTTTATCAATCAGGGGTTTCAGGACGGCGTGTATACATTTGCCCAAACACGGGCTTTGTGGGGTGAAGCCGGAACGTTGATCCGGCAGGGCTACGTCCGCAGGATACAAAATGGTCTCCAGAGGACGAAAGCATTTCTCGAATCTGCCAATCCTTTCCACCGGTTCAAAGCACCGGTTATTGATGGTAAAGGTGGGGGAGGGGGAGACGACGGCTCACCGCAAATACTTCTCGACACAGTCCCTGATATTCCCGTTGGA
>JBBTCR010000448.1:0-1382 GCA_038043105.1 Bacteroidota bacterium | reverse complement strand
TCAGAGCGGAACTAGCCGATCTGGAGAGAAGCTGAGCTCATGAAATTCAGTGACATAATACAAGGCTCACGAGAGCATCAGAACGGGGCCCATGATGTCCTCTCCGGTGAAGATCGCGCGAAAGATCTGGAGCTCATCCTGAACGTTGTGAAGACCATTAATCACTCCCTCATCCTGACAGAGGTCCTGGAGCTTGTCTTGGACAACGCGATTCGCGTTGCACACGGGGAACGTGGCTTCTTGCTGCTTACGAACCAAGAGGGAAAACTGAACTGCGTCTTGGCACGCGATGCCGCGGGTCGCCGACTCGATGAGAGAACTGCCACGATTAGCCGCAGCGTGGCCGAGGATGTATATACCACCGGAGAATCTGTCTGCATCGAACATGCGCTGGCAGATCACCGCTATGACCATCGGCAGAGCATCGCGGCGCTAGAATTGCAGACAATCCTGTGCTCTCCGCTGACGGTTCGGAACGAGAAGATCGGCGTCATCTATGTTGATAGCCGGCATATTCAATCAGTCACGAGGGACGAAATCGTCGACCTTTTCGAAATCTTGGCAGGGCAAGCTGCCATTGCGATAAAAAATGCACAGCTCTACGAGAAACTTCAAAAAGCATTTGAAGACCTGCAGAACGCAAATGAACACCTTATAAAAGCTGAAAGGTTGGCATCAAAGGGGGAGATGGCGGCAGAAGTGAGTCATGAACTGAAGAATCTAGTGGCAGTCGTCCTTCTCCAGCTTCAATCATTGACCCGTTTCTTGAGGAAGTATTCCCCCGAGGAATGTGAGCAGAAGCTCAACGCGATCCTCACGTCAGTCCAGCGCATCCGAGATTTCGCATCAGGATTGCTTGAGTCCTCTGCGCTCAAAATAAACAAACAGACGGGAGACATCAATGAAAGCCTTGCGGCCGTTGTGAAATCTCTTCAACCGCTTTCAAAATTTCACAAGGCGGTGTTTGTGACAATCTTTGACGAAAACATCCCTCCGTTCAGGTTTGACGGGCAGCAGATCCAACAAGTCCTGATAAACCTCGTGGCCAATGCGGTGGAAGCATACGGTGAGGCGACGATTGGAGTACAGTCTGTGCACGATCCCGCGCGGAACCAAGTAAAGATCTTCGTGAAGGACAATGGTCCCGGGATCAGTGATGAGGTGAGAGCGAAACTGTTCATTGAGAAGATCACGACCAAGGCAGACGGACACGGATACGGCCTGCCTATTTGCAGGAAGATCATCGAGAACCACCAGGGAACTATCCAGGTCGAGTCCGCCCCCGCTCACGGGACAACCTTCGCCATATCGCTTCCTGTCCTCACCTCGTAAAACCACCCCGCCGTCTCTGCATACAATAACCGGTGAGAAGCGTTCTGACA
>JBBTCR010000447.1:0-5831 GCA_038043105.1 Bacteroidota bacterium | reverse complement strand
CTTGGAAAGAAATAATATTAGCTTTTTTGCTATCCTTTTGTTGATACACCGCATTGCCACTTTTACTAAGCACAGTCACCGCTGTGGGGTGGGGTGAGCGGTATTCAAACGTGATCTTCATTCGCTCGAATTCTTCAAATTCGTAGGTCACATCAAAAGTGACTTCTCTATAATGAAGATTCCTGACAACATATCGCTTCCCGGCTCTGACGAAAGCCTTCGGAAGGATTGGTGCGAGGAAGAATTCTGTCGCGGACACATTCTCTTTCTCCCGAAATCCGACGATGCTGCGAATAATGTGCATCGGTAGCGTCGCCCCCCAGCCGTAGTTCTCACCACCCGGCAAACGATCGCGCACTGGCCAGAATTCATTGGCGACACCGGGCACTCGATAGGAAAACCGGTCACCCTCATCTCTGAACCGAACTTCCCTTGCATCGGTCCTTCCGTACACCCGATCAGCTGTCTCAGCGACAACCTCGGATGCTACCGGGGACATACCGGCGTTCCACGCGGCCTCCGTGAAGGTAATGAGGTGCGGAGGCCATTCCAGCCAATGTCCGGGGTTCGCCTGGAAGTACTGGAACATCGGCCTCACCGCTTTGACCTGATCCTCCGTCGCAACGCCGCACGCGAGGGGTGAAAGCATCATCACATCGTAGTAGTCAGGGAGAATGATCGGTTTCTTCGTCCGTGAATCAACGTCGCGGAACCATCCGTCGAAAAACATCTCGCGAGTGTTCCCGATCCTGCGTTCCGCAAGCGTCTGCCAGTATGCGACGTCGGTGGATTTGCCCGCTACCCCGGCAAAGAGTTCCATCGTCTTCATCGCTTCAGCCATGCTCGCCTCGACATCTACGGTTCGGACGAAATCCGCCACCGCCCCTTCGTTCCGTTCGGCGACGAGAAATCGTTTTGACCCATCTTGCCCCGATTCCCAGCTGTTATTGCAGTGCAGCCACCCCTCCTTGTCCGTGCGATGCGCGAGCCACCATTCGATGTAGGCCTTAAGGTACGGATAGAGGTTCCGAATCCACACGGTATCCGCTGTGGAGAGATAGATCGATTGGATGACATGAAACGGGTATCCCCACATCGGCGCCGTCCCGCATTCGGATCCGTCTGAAGAAATCATGTTGACACTTCCATCCTCGCGCGCACAAGGCACGTTCGGCGCTAATGCATCAGCGAATGTCCCATAGATGACTTCTTTCGCGAGCGCAGGATCGGCATAGCTGAGCGTCATCATATCGAGACTTGTCTCGCCAAGCACAACTCGCGGAGAGTGGATCTGCATTGCGTCCCACGGGTGCTTGAAGATCCCGATCGGTGGCCGCACGTTCATTCGCAGCGTTTCGAAATCGTAAACCCATCCTCTCTTCCACGCTTCGGGCCAGTCACCTCCGAGAACGGGACAGCGCGACCAGAATTCCTGGTCCCGCGCAAACTGAGCCCGGAGACTATCCAGCGCACTCCGAAGGCCGACGCGGAACTCATCCAATGCCCAATGTTAGTTCTTTCCGCGCGCCAGAATAACGAGCGAAGACCGCTGGAGGCCTGGCGGCAAATCCAGTCGATACCTCTGGGCAGCCCACAGCGGGCCTCTTCCACGCGCCGATGCCGCATCGAGACTTGCGGAACTCGTGTTACGAATCCAATCCTCCCACCCCGCCTCGCGATCCGTTGCGGTGTGAGCAACGCTGCGCAGATTCGAACCGAGAACGAACACGTCACCGTATGCCCACACCTTGCTGATGTGCGCCGCCTCGTCCACAGAATACTTCGCCGTCAGTCCATCGCTGCCCCACCATTTCGTATCACCGATGGCGTAGGCGTGAGTGGCATCGAGGATCACTTCTTGGTGGCGATTCGCGGCGTTCGTCAGCTCGACAAGACATGCCAACGTGTGTTCCCGTGGGAGGAAATACTTGAGGCTGACCGTAACAGAGTCGGAACTCCAGTCATAGCTCACCACATGCTTGCTGTGATATGCGGAATGTAAATCCGTCTCGAGCCTCGTGAAATCGTCCGTCCGCACGAAGCCTTTCGCACCGATGATCACACTCATCTGCAGGATCGAGATATAGTTCACGTGATCCCGGACTCCGCCACCGTAGTTCCCCTTGAATTCAGCGCGCCACCAGCCAAACCCGAGCGGGGGGAACGACCGAATGACACCGCTTCGATTGAAGACCATGCTGTGATAGGGATTGTCAATGTAGCCGTGCGGGGTGTACGTATTTGCCGGGAATGCGGAAGCAAGGGCGACGAATCGGTCGGGAACCGGTGGCGACTGATCCTGTCCGTAGCAGAGGTACGACAGAAGGCCAAGCAGCGTGACGCTACAAACGAAGAACACGATCTTCAAGTGGTTCTTCCTTTCAGAGACACTCATTGTTGGTGGAACAAAACCGTTGAGTGAATACCTCCTAGTGCTATTCCAACCCGCCAGTCCCGCTCAAATAAAATCCGAAAAGCGGGATGCCGTACAGCGGCAAACGCGGAGCGGGCTGGCAAAATGATTGAACGCGTGCAGAATAGGACACTGAAACAACCGATAGTAACGGATGTTCACGGATTCTAAAATGAGAGAAAGCTATCCGTGCTGATCCGTACGTTTCCGCTTTTTCAGTGTCCCATTAAATATTCTCAGCTTCAAACCGGTCAGCATCTGCAAAATGATTTAGTTGGAGAAGAACTAGTTGAACAGTGTTGTCAAGGCAATGGGCGAGAGTGAATGGGGCGGGAAAGGTTTGAAGAGCATCAGCCACGGGCTCGTGATCCGCCCGCGGCAACTGTTCTCTCATGTCAGTTCCTTGCCACGTGCGCCGACGCGCGAAATTCGTAGGTAACAACTCGAAAGCACACGAAGTCACGACAGTTCGCTGTACAGATCGAGCACACACCGGCTCGACCCGACACTGATTCACGTCAAAACGCAAACCCAACGCCAAACCGATGGGCAGCGCCCAACAAGAGAAACTTGCTGTACGAGTAGTCTGCCCGCAACCGATAACTGCTCACATCGAGTTGCACTCCGCCCCCGAACGAATACGTGGCAACGGTATGGTTCAGGCGGTAGCCGGCACGAAGGAAGAGCGTATTCTGGTAGTTCCACTCCGTGCCCACTTGTGCCATCGGTTGGCCTTCATTCGGTTTCACCGCAGAGCCGCTTACCCAGAGTTTCTGAGTTTCCCCATCAATAGCATTGATGCCAAGTCCGAACGTGAAGTTCGTTGGCAGAGGATACGATTCGTTGACGTATTGGACATTCGAGCCGAAATTGCCGATCTGCATGCCGAATCGGAAGCCGCGGAAATTCGAGACATAGAGCGTTGCAATGTCAATCGAAAACGCACTGGCGGAAAAGCCCGAGTACAGGTTCATCGAGATATAGCTCATCGTCGCGCCAAACGTTACCCGGTCAGTTAGATACCTCGCATAACTGAGGCCAAATCGGTAGTTGCCCGCGTAAAACGTTTCACCGGTTCCCTCTGGCTGAAGCGGTGTGCGCACCTTCATTTCATCCGTGTACAATCCCGTGAATGACACACCAAAGGCACCGAGGTCTCCGAAATCATGTGCAGCTGCGAAGAATTCGTGATTGATGCCTGCAAACCACATCGTGTGATTGAACACCACATCAGTTCCCCGCATCAAGGGGAGGGCTGCGGAGTTGTAGTACGTTGCCTCCGCTCCATTCACAGCAGCGATGTACGCGTCGCTCATCGCAGTTCCGCGCGGGCTCACACCGATCTTGAGAAACTGCGCGTCCGTGCTCCCAGGACGATTATATTGGGAATAGAGCAGGACAGGAAGAAGCATCACGAGACCAATGATCTTTCGAATCATAGCAATCCTCACGTTCATATGATTCTGACCGTTACCGTCACCGCCATTATTTGATGACCACGAACTTTCCTATTTGCACCTGACCATTCTTGAGATCTTCAACAGAGAAGAGATAGATGCCGCTGGAAATTGCCTGTCCGACCGACGACGTGAGATTCCAATCTTCAAAGCCCTTATTCGGATTGTCGTGGCGGATAGTGTTCACAAGGTCGCCAGCCAACGTGTAAATTTTGATCTCGCACCGCTCCGGCAAATTGATAAATTGAAGGCGCCGGTCTTGCTCCATCCACCAAGGTCGGGTGCTCTGTGGTTTTTCCCATGGTGGGTTGTAGGAATTGTAAGGAATATCTCCGCGGTACGGATTCGGCACAACGGCAACATCGCCAACACTTTGCAGCGGCGCTGTTCCAGGTACGACTCTTTGCGCGTTAGAGCCTAAGCTGCTTTCCCGAGATGGAAAATTAATGACACGATCAGGCTTCGAGAACGCCGTCAGCGTGTAATAGTATTCCACGTTGTTCAACAATCCCTCATCCTTATACGTATACTGTAAACCCGTATCGTAACCTACGCTATCCACAATATCATGCTCGGCCAGAAGTGTCCAAGGACCGTCAATACTCTTGGTGCTTTTATACAGCCGATATCCCTCAAAGGGTTTCTTCACCGTATCAGCGCGGTAGGGATCTTCATATAACTCCGGATTAACATCTCCAGGACGGGGTTCCCAACTCAGCGTTACACTTTTGTTCGCTGTAATAGTGCGGAGCGGCGGTTTGGGCGGTGGAGAAGGTACCTTGAAATTTCTTTCCTCAAGCCAATCTAACAAACCTGCATTTTTGTATATACCCTCTAGACCCTTGCCCAGAAGAAGACCCGCCATAAAACGAAGGGTATCCCCTTTGAGTAACTGAAATGGTCCAAAAGCGATGAAAAATTGTGAACCATCATAGTCTTCTTGATCACGCATTATTATTCCTGCTGACATATCCAAGTAACGAAGCGGATCCCTGCTTGGAGGACCAAAGTCTGGATTTTGGATCCAATTAAATGTCCACCGTAGCGATTCTGAGGCCACGTTTTTCGGAGGATAGATCTTGACACCTATGGGACTGTATGCCGAACCATCGACACCACCTTGTCGGTCGAGTGCTATCCCTAGATGTTGAGTGGAGTCATAGATTGAACGGTCGTCGAGCGCAAAACTCCATCCTTCTACGCGACTGCCGACATTGCCGTCAAGCCAATAAGCAACGTAGACATCTTTCAGAGGGGTTCGCCTTGGTATGATCTGAAAACGAAAAGCGATGATCTCGTCGAACGGTGATGAACTCCATGCATAGCTCTCTTGAATGACGTCCAGATACAATGGTGTGTGTTCACTAATTCTCTGGCTAACTGGATTGTAGTCATTGTATTTGCATACAAAATCCTGATCCGATACACCAACATGGTTTGGAAGGTAGGGAATATTTGCCGTATCGCCTTTTTCAACAACCCAAACCGTATCCAATGACTCCGCGCCTGGATAGAACTCAAAGGATGAATGCCAGCTTGTTGTAACCGAAACCAATGTATCATTTCCAGAAATTGCCCCAACCCAGATACCGGCTTCGCCGATGTGCTCTTCGTAGCTATTGGGAGGAAATTCACTATAAATGAGCCCGGGATAGTTAGTGGCCGCTCTCCACAACGTCCCCATATTTGTCACAAGCTGACGCACCTTCCCCACGTTATGCACTTTCCAATCAAGTTTGGCCTTCTGTGCAAACATCGTCCCGGACAGCATTAAGCTAATACTTAAAACAACGAGCCTTTTAAGAGCGCGTGCAATCATTAAGAACTAGGATCCTTCCAAGTAATTCAAGACCGCTTGGTTGGGAAAGGGCTGAAGCCCTTCAGGGTTTTTATTCGGTTTTTCGTATCCCCGACCTGTCCCGTTGTACGGGATGCCGTAAAGCGGCAAAGGTCGGGGCTAT
>JBBTCR010000446.1:0-4389 GCA_038043105.1 Bacteroidota bacterium | reverse complement strand
CGATCAGCACATCCGATCGAAGCGCTTCGCTGAAGAAGCTTAACCCGATCAGCAACGACGTCACGATGAAGAGAGCGATCGCACCGGTGTAGCACATCACCGAGTTTCGCACGAGCTTTGCCCTCGCCATGAGATGTTCGATTTGCCGGTCGACGCTCTCCAGCCGCAGGTTTTCTTCAAAGGTCATTTCTCCGGCCTTCTTCATCAACTTTCGCTTCTCGTCATTGAGCAACCTGATCCTATTCAACACCATCGAATACTCGTTACTGGTAGCAAGCAAGAGAAGACCGGAGGCATTGATCATCACAGCCGGTGCAAGGATGAGCTGAATGATTTGGATGACGGAGAAACTCTCACTAAGAGTGGAGTCCATCTTCGCCAGCTCCTTAGTTCATTGCGTGGGCTACGCTCTGACAACCTCCCCTATGACAAATGCCCTTTCACGTTTTCGCTTCAGGACTTTCAGGACCCGGTCCGCATCCGCGGGAGGGACAATCAGAATCAGCCCCACGCCGAGGTTGAAGGTTCTTCGCATGTCCTCTTCGGGCACGTTTCCGGTTTCTTGAATAATTCTGAAAATCGCTGGCCGTTCCCACGCGCTCCAGTCAATGCTCAAGCGAAGACCCTTCGGGATGACCCGCATTGTGTTCCCCTCTATTCCACCGCCCGTTACGTGGGACATTCCATGGATTCTAGAGGTCGATAACAGAGGATGAACCGTCTTGAGATATGACCGGTGAACGGTCAGAAGCGTTTCACCCAGTGTCGCTTGCAGTTCATTGAGATACTGGTCAAGTCGAAATCGTTCGAGCAAGACGGCTCGGGCAAGAGAATATCCGTTGGTGTGCAAACCTGTCGAAGGCAGAGCAATCAGCACGTCGCCGCGCTTGACGTTCTTTCCATCGACGATGCGGCGCTCGTCCACTACACCGACGATGGTACCGGCGATGTCGTACTCCCCCTCAGAGTAAAACCCGGGCATTTCTGCTGTCTCTCCCCCCACGAGCGAGCATCCGTTCTCTTTGCAGCCGCGAACAAAACCGGAAATCACTGCAGCTGCTATGGACGGGGCAAGTTTGCCCGTTGCGAAGTAGTCAAGGAAGTATAAAGGACTCGCACCACAGACAAGGATGTCATTCACGCAGTGATTCACCAAATCCCGACCGACCGTGTCGTGCTTGTTCATCGCAAATGCGATCTTCAGCTTCGTGCCAACACCGTCAACGCTCGACACGAGAACAGGCCGCCGAATGCCTCGAAAATCCGCGCGATAGAATGCGCCAAAGGCACCAATGTCGGTCAGAACATTGCGCGTAAACGTCGAACGGACATCCCTTTTGATTCGCCGGACCAGCTTTTCGCCCGCCTCTATGTCAACTCCTGCATCCTTGTACGTCTTCGTCGGCATCATCGGAATTCGAAACGAACACGCCCAAGATACCGGTTTTTCCTCATGTGAACAAGAATTATTTTGCGTGTTGCGCAGAAACGGGTCTCAGTTGCCGAAAACGTATGACGACGGATTTCACACAGAGATACTCCATGCGAGTTCTTTGGAATCTCCTCACGAAGAAGGGCTTGGCCTTCGCTCGCACTGCCTCGACCAATCTCTCCTCTGACGACTGCGGGAATTCCTTGCGAAAATCGTTGAGCTTGACTATATTTTTACCTCAGATGAGAGCCGGGAAACGCCGAAGCCCAAGACATGCCACTCGCTCGTATCAGCGGGTCTGACGAACGGATCGAAATCCGGAAGATCTTCTGCATCGGAAGAAACTACGCCGACCATGCAAAGGAGATGAAAGCGGCAATTCCGGAGGCACCTGTTTTCTTTCTTAAACCTGCGACAGCCGTCGTTGGCGACGGAGAACTGATCAGCCGACCGCATATCTCAAAAGAACTTCATCACGACGTGGAAATGACAGTGTTGATCGGCAAAGGCGGAAAGAACATTCTTCGCGGAAATGCATTCAACCACGTGGCGGGATATGGAGTTGGACTCGATATGACGTTGAGAGACATTCAAAGCGAAGCAAAGAAACAAGGATTGCCCTGGACGCTGGCAAAGGGATTTGACACCTCAGCCCCGATCTCTTCATTCGTTTCATTGGACATGGTCACAGACCCGCACGATCTCGACAATCAGCTTCGCGTCAACGGAACAAAACGTCAGCGTTCAAATACGAAACACTTCATCTTCAAAGTCGACGAGCTGATAGCGTACATCTCCCAGTTTTTCACGTTTGAACGCGGCGACATCAGCTTCACGGGGACCCCCGAGGGCGTCGCTTCAACTGTCTCCGGAGATCGCCTGGAAGCCCAGCTCTGTACTCCTACCGGAACTGTCTTAGCGTCTCTCACAGTGAGCGTCCAGTAACCACACGCGCTGATGAACAAGTTCAGGCGGTTTCTTACCAACTATCAACATGCCATTCTTGCGTGGCTCCTCATCGCCATTCTCGTCGCGCTCGGCTTCTACTTTGCCGTTGACAAAAGCGTCATCGCATTCGTTGTGCTGCTCGTGGGCATTCTCGGCCAGGCATTCGCTGCCCTCATTGCGTGGATCGGACTAGTTCCCATTGTAGGACCCATTGTCGCACATGTACTCTCGATTCCGTTTATCTGGCTGCTGAATGGCATTGGCTACTTAGTCTCGATAGTTGCGATCAAGCGAGGGTACTCAAAGGACGTGCTGAATTACAGAGTCCTTACGGTCACGCTGCTGGCAGGCATCACTCTTGGCTATATCCTGGGTAAACTGATCTAGAAAGCTTCCACGATAGGAGAGAGACGGATTTGAGTTACACACCATCAAACTTCGCGCTGCTCGGCCTGCTCGGCTATCTCACGGCGACGCATTCCGGAGTCCCATCGAAGCATTCACTCCCACCCGGCTCGGACCGAGTTTCCAATGTTCGAGTTGACGAAATCTACGCCCCGTTTGATTCCCTGCGGACTGATCTCGATGACTATCTGTGGCCTACAAATGCCAGTACGGTGATCACATCGGCATTTGCCGACTATCGCCGGACCCACTTCCACGAAGGGATCGACATCTCCACGAACAATCAAAAGGGATACCCGGTCTATGCATCACGTGATGGTTACGTTAGCAGGATTCACGTATCACGTCACGGCTATGGAAAAATGCTCCATGTCCGTCACCACGACGGCTTTGCGACGACGTATGCTCACCTGCAGAAGTTCAAGGATTCTATCGATGTCTACGTCAAGAAACTGCAGAAACTCAACAGGACGTACTCGCTTGAGATCGACCTGGACAGCACGATGTTTCCCGTCGTCAAAGGAGAGGTCATTGCGTATTCAGGCGACACGGGGATCGGCTCCGCACATCTACATTTCGAGCTTCGGGATTCTTCGATGAATGCGATCAATCCATTTCTCTCTCGTCAGTTTTCCTCTCTCCTCCAGGACAATGTGCCCCCGCTTTTCCACATGGTCGCGTTCACTCCACTTGAACGTTCATCACGTGTGCACGGGAGGGTTCGAGTCTGGGTCGTGAACACGAAGCGAGAACGTTCAGGGGAGTTCTCTGTCGACGGCCGGGTGAGCTTGAGGGGCAAAATCGGAATCAGCGTTCGAGTAACCGATCAATCGGACGTGCTCAAGCATCGTACCGGCCCTCATCGATTCGAGATGTATCTCGATGGAAAACGCATTTTCACGTCGGCCAAAAACTTCATTACCGGGAGCGAGACATATCAGATCGCCACGTACTACGACCGATCTCTCGTCCGCAAAAAGATGGGGCGATTTGAGAAGTTGTACATTGAGTCGGGCAATCGTCTCCCCTTCTACAATCGTTTGCCTGAAGGAGCCGGACTGATTGGGACAGCCAATCTTGAACCAGGACCACATGAACTTACCATCCTTACCTGGGACCTCTCCGGGAACAGATCAATGTTGAAAATAGACTTGCTGACCTTTGAGCCAAGTCGGAGGTGATTCGACACAACCTGACGAATCCGATTTCTCTTCCGGTCTCTACCATACCAAGTTCAACACTAGCCCATTCATCACCCCTCTTGACCGATGGTCCTCATATCGTTGATTTACAAACGGATTTTTTGTTTATTTGATGCAGCGAGCACATTCGCACCGCCTATCGTTTTCGAGGGGATGAATCGTGATGAACAGATGCTTGAAGCTACTCGCTGCGGGTCTGCTTGTAACAGCATTCCTTGTCGGCTGTCATGACCGTGGGAATCCGATCGTTAACGGCCGCGCCCCCGCCGGATCGTATCGGTACGAAGGCTACGATTCAAAAGGGAATTCGATCGTGGTCGGTGTGATTTCGATCTCCTTCGTGGACAGTGTCGCCGTCAAGGGCGAGTGGGCGCTGGAGAAGAATGGACCCTCAGACAACAT
>JBBTCR010000445.1:0-1240 GCA_038043105.1 Bacteroidota bacterium | reverse complement strand
CACATGTTGCCCACAGTACGGGCATCGTCCACCGCTCACTTGATTCGCTACTACGTTGTAACCCCGCCGACGAATCAGGAGCGTGCCGCAGCCGGGGCAGTATGTGTTGTCAAAACGATGGCCAGGCATATTGCCGACATAGACGAACTGCAAGCCGGCTTCCTTCCCGATGCTCCAAGCGCGTTCGAGCGTACCCATCGGCGCCGGTGGTTCGTTGAAGCGATAGGCAGGGTAATAGGCGCTGACATGCCATGGCACTTCTGGGCCGAGTTCGCTTGCGATGCGTTCGGCAATCGAGCTCAGCGTTGTGTCAGCATTGTTGACCGTCGGAATCACGAGCGTCGTGATCTCGATATGCACTCCGCGTGATCGGGCAAGCCTGCATGTTGCCCACACTTTTTCGATGTCAATGCCTTTGCAGAATTTCCTTACAGAGACAGCGTCGCCTTTTACATCGACATTCATGGCATCCAGGCCAGCATCGATGAGGAGAGACAAGGCCTCCGGTGTCAGATAGCCATTCGTCACGAAGGTATTGTAGAAATTACGCCTTCGAGCGAGTCGAAAGACATCCAGCGACCACTCGAGTGACAGCGTCGGCTCGTTGAATGAGATGGACGTGCCATCACACCCAGACTCCTCAGTCATTTCGATGAACCGCTCTGGCGAGAGGAATTCACCTGTGCTCCCCGGCGATGTCTTGCTGATATCCCAATTCTGACACCACGGGCACCCGAAGTTACAGGACCAACTGCCTACAGTAAGCGCATATGTAGCGGGGTGAAAATGATAGAAGGGCTTCTTCTCGATGGGGTTAGCCGCCAGGGATGATACTGCACCGTAAATCAGCGTCACCAACAATCCGTCGCGATTCATCCGCGTGCGGCACCACCCCCGCCCACCGGTGACAATCAGGCATCGCCGCTCGCAGGTGTTGCAGCGGATTCTGTCCCCTACTCTCTCTTGCAGGAGCGATTCTCGAATGAACTGGGTCTCCATCTTTCTTACTTAACTGATGTTACACAGATACTCTTCGTAGGACCCAAAATCGAACAAAATCTTTTTGAGAATCACACACCCCTACATCCCCTCTCCCCACTACACGACCCCATCGCTACAGAGGGGACTGATTGCTCTCAGGTTTTCTTGGGCGGTACGATCCACGCTTTACACGTCCCCTCTCGAGCGTTGGGTAGCGGGTTGAGAGAGGGGAGCAGAGGGGTGTGTGTTTTTTCGGCGC
>JBBTCR010000444.1:0-5410 GCA_038043105.1 Bacteroidota bacterium | reverse complement strand
ATTCGTGATCCCTCACTGGGACTGACAAGAAAATCTTTGCTTTTTGAGCAAGGATGTTACCGGTAAGGTACTAAAGGGATGGCCTTGCTAATCGATCGTATCACACTGACGCACGTTCGCGTCCCGTTGGTTGAACCGTTTAAGATCAGCAGCGGGGAGGTGATTGAGAAGGATGGCATCCTCGTAGGGGTGCATAGCGAAGGGGTCGTCGGGTATGGAGAGTCATCGCCGATGGCCGGAAGTTTCTATTCCGAAGAGACCCCAGAGTCAGCGTGGGATTGTTTGGCACAGGAACTCATCCCCCGGATACTCCAGAAGAACCCTGATTCCCTCAAAGACGTCAACACGACCATGAATGAAGTTCCGGGTAACTTCTTCGCGAAGGCTGGCATTGAGACCGCTTTCTGGGAAGTTGATGCGCAAAAACGCAACGTACCGCTTTATCAGGCGCTCGGTGGGGAGAGAACCCAAGTAGAGTCGGGGCTTGCTGTTGGCATCTATCCGACGATTGAGAAATTGCTTTCCACCATTGAGCGCTATCTCGCAGAGGGATACAAAAGGATCAAGATCAAGATCCAGCCGGGGTGGGACATTGAACCGCTGCTTGCCGTGCGCGGTGAATTCGGTCGAATTCCGCTCATGGTCGATGCGAATTGTGCCTACAGCAGGAGCGACCTCGCGCACCTGCAAGCTCTTGATGATTTTGAGCTCATAATGATAGAGCAGCCGCTGCCGAAGGATGACCTCGAAGGACATGCGAAACTTCAGGGGATGATCAAAACCCCCGTCTGTCTTGACGAAAGCGCAAAGGATGTGGCCACAGTCCGTAAGGCAATCGAGATGAAAAGCTGCAGGATTGTGAACATCAAAATTCAACGCGTTGGTGGCTTGAGGAATGCAGTGGAGATCCACGATCTCTGCGAGCAAGCCAACATTCCCGTTTGGGCCGGAACAATGCCTGAGCTTGGCATTGGCGGAGCGCAAACGGTGCACCTTGCCACACTGAGCAATTTCCAATTTCCGACGGATGTGGAGTCCTCCATGCGGTGGTTCGTTGATGATATCATCGATCCCTTCATTGAGGTGCGAAATGGCGTGATTGAGATTCCGCAGGGCATCGGAAATTGCTATAGACTTGACGAAAGCAAGGTGGAAAAGTACAAAGTTCGTAAGGAGAAATTCAATTGAAGAGGATTCCGCCTGTGGCGAGGTAATCGTTCCTTCTCTTCTGGAATGGAAAGGATTATGCTTACAACCGGCGCTAGACACCGCATGAATTCAACTTCAACATTCATACTTCTCATTCTTTTTCTCTCAATACTCATCATGAGTGCCTATTCACAAAATACGAGCTGGGTTGAGTCAACACTCTCATCGCTGACGTTGGAGGAAAAAGTGGGTCAGCTTTTTCTTGCCGATCTGGTCGCGGTGTATTCCCACAGGGAGAGCCCCAACTTCCTTCTCGCCAAGGAATTTATCCACAAGTACCACGTTGGCGGTTTCGTGATTGCTGGTGGAACAGTCACCGATATTGCTGTGATGACGAATGAGCTTCAGCGGGAATCGAAAGTAGCTCTGCTCATCAACGGTGACCTTGAAGCCGGTCTTTGGTACAATCACCCGTATCGCTGGATACGAGGCAGAGCGCCGGAGCTACCTCGGTACGTTGCCGGAGGAGGAACGGCGTTTCCTTCGTTGATGGCGATCGGCGCAACAGGCAACCCTCAGTTGGCGTACGAGCTTGGCCGGATTACAGCACGGGAATCGCGCGCAATCGGCATCCACTGGACAAACTCCCCCGTTGCGGATGTGAACAATAACCCGAAGAACCCCATTATCAACACGCGCTCATTTGGAGAGGATCCTGCGCTCGTGGCGAGGATGGTCGAGGCCTACGTCCGCGGCCTGCAGGAAGGGAACATGATGGCAACGCTCAAGCATTTTCCCGGCCATGGTGACACGGAAGAAGACACCCACATGAAACTTCCACTCCTTCCGTTTGATCAGGCGCGACTCGATTCCGTCGAGCTCGTTCCGTTCAAGGCTGGAATCGCTGCAGGCGCAAAGGCAGTGATGACAGCCCATATTGCTCTGCCAAGGATTGATCCTGCTAACCGACCGGCTACACTTTCTCCAGCTATCATCACTGGCTTATTGCGCGAAAAGCTGGGCTTTCAGGGTCTTGTTATCACAGATGGAATGACAATGCAAGGGGTGACGGATCACTACAAGGCGGACGAGGCAGCGATTCTTGCCATCGAAGCGGGTGTCGATGTTCTTCTGGTGCCGGATGATTTCGCGCTCGCATACAACGGTGTTCTTCAAGCGGTGAAATCCGGACGCATCAGTCAAGCTCGCATTCAAGAATCGGTGCGTCGAGTGCTTGCCGCCAAGGCTTGGGTGGGATTGGACCGGGAGCGGTTTGTGGACATCGAGCGGATATCGAGCGTAGTCGGTGCGCCCGAGTCCGAAGCGGTGTCGGATTCGATCTTCGGGGCTTCCGTCACGATCCTGAGGAACGGTGGCCACATCCTGCCGCTCTCGAAAAGAATGCGTGTCCAGATCGTTGCCGTGACTGACGAGCCGAATCTCGAGGTCGGGGAAGCCCTCAAGGAGGTCCTCGAAACGCACGTGAGGGCGGTTGGACTCTCGCGCCTCTGGAATGAATCCTCCCTGGAGGCCATCGACCGCGTGAGAAAAACGCAAACTTACGCCGATGTTTTTGTTTTTGGAGTCTATCTCTCGGTCGGTTCCTGGAGAGGTCAACTCGGCTTCTCACAGGAGCTGCAGAAGTTCTTCCTAAGCGTCGGCAGGATGCGAAGACCCGTTGTCATTGTGGCATTCGGCGATCCATACGTGCTGGGGAAGCTCCCTGTGACCGACGCGGTAGTGGCCGGCTATACAGGACACAGGAAGGCCGAGCAGGCGGTTGCCAGAGCGTTGATCGGGGCCGCTGAGGTAACAGGAACGTTGCCTGTAACCATTCCTGGGAAGTATAACGTGGGGTCAGGCATCAGAGTTCGATCATCATCCCAGCGCGTGAAAGAATAACCATGTCGCTCACCACATCATTTCTCGGTCACACGCTGCAAAGCCCTGTGATGGTGGCATCAGGACCGGCGAGTCACGATGTTAATCAAATCCGGCTAGCCGAGGAGCAACATGCCGGAGCCGTTGTTCTCAAGACGGCGTGCTCGGACAAGTACGAGCATATGCGCTATTGGCCGCGGCCGCGATACAAGTTGCTCGATTGGGACAAGCAGATTGCTGGTCGCTCCAAAATGTTCAGCCTCTATTCATATGAGCAGGGCTACAGCGGGACGCTCGACGATTATTGGGAGTTCATCAAAGTCTGCAAGAGGCACGCAAAGATTCCAATCATCGGCAGCATCTTCGCCGATCAAGCAAAGGATTGGGAGCAGATGGCCATCAGGGTCGAACAGAGTGGCGCAGATGCGATTGAGCTCGACATTTCCTCGCCCCATCGACCGGGAAGCCTCGGTTTTGAGTCGACATTTGTTGCAGCGATCAAAGCTGTTGTGAAGAGGGTGAAGATTCCCGTCCTGGTCAAGCTTGCACCCAGCCCCGAGGTAATGCAGCAGTGTCTTGTTGCACAGGAGTGTGGTGCCTCAGCGCTAACGCTGTGCAATCGCGTCCGTGGACTCGATGTTGATATCGAGAACCAGCGGCCGATCTTGCACGGCTATTTTGCGGGGATCGGCGGACCGTGGGCAAAGTACTACACCTTTCGGCATGTCGCCGAGGCAGCACAGGCAATTAAGATTCCGATTAGCGCAACAGGGGGCACGATGTCAGGGGAGGATGTCATCAAGTATGTGCTCCTGGGCGCAACGACGGTGCAGATTCTCTCGGTCATCCTCATCAATGGATGGGAGTCAATCACGCGCATCAACAAAGAAATTGAAGACTATCTCCAAACGAAAGGACTGCAATCGCTGGATCAAATTCGTGGGAAAGCACTGGAAGCCATGGCGCATCCGGATGAAATCATTCGCTGGTCGGGCGAACCCAAAGCCGGTGCCCGGAACGTGTGGAAAAACAGGAGTTGATGTAATTACTCAGCGCGAAGAATTTTGACTTGGACGATGGCAAGCCCATATCCCCCTCAACGAGGGGGAGGGAGGCTCAAAGCTGGATAAAGCGACGAAACACAGCCATTATCTTTACAATAAGAATCTTCGTCCACTCGCAGGCGCACTACGGAAGAATATGACCAAAGCAGAAGCTTGCCTGTGGAAATACGTCTTACGGGCCCCGTTAACGGGGCGGGCAGGCATGATGAAGGGCTATACGTTTAACAGACACCGACCTGTCATAGACTACATCGCGGATTTTTTCTGGTAGAGCCTCTGTTTGGTCATAGAGGTGGATGGCATTACGCATCGTGAGGAGGAAACTCATCTGAAGGATAGAGACAAAGAGAGAGAACTAGAAAAAGCCGGGTTTAAGGTAGTGCGATTCACTGATGAGGAAGTACTGAATAAGTGACGTTACGCAGATTATCAATTTGGTACCACAAATCGTTTCACGCTTGATTCTCAAAGAGGCTTCGCTGAGTAGTTACCTTGCTTCTTTCCATCCTTCCTGTATATTTCGCTGAGATGAAGGCACAACCTGTTCGTTGTTCTCGCCGGATGGGGTCTCAACCTGCAGTCAATATCCACGAAATCACTTTTAACATCAATTATGCTTCAGACTTGGTTGCTCATATTCCAAAAACATCAGGAGGCCAACATGATTGGCAAACGACATTCGCTGCGGATCTTTGGCGTTCTTTCTATCCTTCTTCTGTCGACGGTCCAGCTCGTTGCGCAAGAAAACCCAAAAGGGTGGACGCCGGAGGTGATGATCAAATTCAAACGCGTAGGGGGCACGGAGATCTCGGCTGACGGCAAATGGATCGCCTATACAGTCTCAACTCCGTTGATGGAAGGAGAGAAATCCGAGTTCCTGACGCACATTTGGATCGTCTCCTCAGACGGAAAGCAGAATTTCCAGTTCACGTACGGAGAGAAGTCCTGCACGAATCCCACCTTTTCCCCTGATGGGAATTTCCTTGCATTCTCCTCTTCCCGCGGATCGAGTGGGAAGAATCAAGTCTGGGTGATGAGGATGAGTGGCGGTGAAGCGGAGCAAGTCACGAATGCCAAGTCAGGGGTCATCGCATTTGCCTGGTCACCTGATTCGAGGCTCATTGCCTACACGATGAACGACCCTGAATCGGAGCAGGAGGAAAAGGAGAAGAAGGAAAAACGGGACATGGTTGTGGAAGATGCGAACTGGAAATACTCGCATCTGTACACCGCGACTGTTGAGAAGGATTCGAAAGGAAGCAGAAAAACCAGAAGGCTGACTTCGGGGAATTTTCACGTCACTTCTTTCAACTGCT
>JBBTCR010000443.1:0-3674 GCA_038043105.1 Bacteroidota bacterium | reverse complement strand
AAGGAGCTCACGCCATGCAGGCCTCGGTCAGGAATATCGCCTATCGGTTTGCCGCAACCGCACTGTTGATCCTTATGTCGGTGCAACTGCTTGCTCAGTCACCAACCAAGATTCCCACTCCGTCGGAATTCCTCGCCTTTGAAGTGGGCGCCGACCGCACGCTGGCAGATTATCGACAAATTGTTTCGTACTTCCACGCGCTGGCGTCTGCGTCGAAGCGTATCGAGATAGAGAACCTCGGCCCAACGACGCTCGGAAATGATATGATCATGGCTGTGATCTCCTCCGAGGAGAATCTGAAGAACAAAGGGAAGTATCGAGAGATCGCGAAGAAGCTGGCCGATCCGCGCGGGCTGTCGCAGTCAGAAATCGACAATCTCGTGCACAGCGGGAAGGCGATCGTGTTGGTGACGTGCGGCATCCACGCATCGGAAATCGGAGCGAGTCAGATGTCGATGGAGTGGGCGCATGCGCTCGTGACGGACAAGGATGCAGAAACGATACGGCAGCTCGACAACGTCATCCTTCTTCTCGTTCCGTCACTCAATCCCGATGGTCAGATCATGGAAGTCGAGTGGTACCGAAAGAACCTTGGAACACAGTTTGAAGGCGGGCGGATGCCGTGGCTGTATCATCACTACGTTGGCCACGACAACAATCGTGACTGGTACATGCTGACGCAGAAGGAAACCAAGGCGATGAATCGCGCGGCCTTTCTCGAGTGGTTCCCTCAAGTCTGGCTCGACGAGCACCAGATGGGCTCGACCGGTCCTCGCATGTTTGTTCCTCCTTTTTCGAGTCCCGTGTCACCGAACCTCCACCCGCTTCTGTGGCGACCGGTCGATCATATCGGCACGATGATGGCGTGGAGGCTTGAAGAACGACGCAAGTCGGGAGTGATCTACGGATACGCGTACGATGCGTACTGGCCGGGGGGAACGATGAACACCGCCTGGTGGAAAAACGCTTTCGGTCTTTTGACGGAAGTAGCCTCCGTCCGACTCGCCACACCGATCGAAGTAACGTCCGGAGAGCTCTCCGGCGGCGGCAAGGGGCTCATCGAGTATCGGCAGCAGACGAACTTCCCAAATCCTTGGCCCGGCGGTGTGTGGCGGCTTCGTGACATCATGGACTACGAGCGCATCGCATCCGATGCGCTGCTGGAAACCTGCGCCAACCATCGCGAAAGCATCTTGCGGGGCGTTGCGATGATGGCAATGGACGCGGTGAAGTCCGGTGAGCCGGGCAAATACTATAGAATCTCCCTAGAGCAACGCGATCCTCCCACAGCAGCTCGGCTGGCTCACCTTATTCGCGAAAATGGTGCTGAGGTGTTCTTCTCATCCGAGAGTAAGAGCTACTACATCCCCACGGCGCAGCCGTACGCGAAATTTCTTTCGGAGGTTCTTGGCATACAGAGATATCCGAAAGTAAAGCTGACGGCCGGACAGAACATTCTCCCACCGTATGATATGACGGCTTGGTCACTGCCCCTGATGATGGGCGTCCAAATAGTGACGGAGATGCTCCTGGCCGAACGCCAGCGGTCGTTGAGACCTCTTCAGGAAATAGATTGGCCGAGCGGGAGCGTCGTCAATCGGTCTGCTGCAGTCTTTGCGGTCACTCACGAAAGCAACAACGTCACGCGCCTCATCAACGATGTGTTAAGAAAGAAGGGGGACGTGAGCATCGTGCGCGAAGGTTTTAAAGTTGGCGACAATTCGTTTCCTCCCGGGACGGTGCTTCTTGGATCCGTCGGCGATCCTGGAGCTCTAGCGAAAACGTACTCTCTCCAACTGCAGGGTCTTTCTGAGAAACCAAACGTGAAGACAGACAAGATGCGTGAAGTGAGAGTCGCTCTCTACAAACCCTGGCAGGCTTCGATGGATGAGGGTTGGACGCGCTGGGTGCTGGAACAATACAACTTCAATTTGAAAAACATCGACAACAAAGCTGTGAAAGGAAGCACATTGAGCAAGGAGTTCGATGTGATCCTGTTGCCCGATGTCTCAAAGGACGTGATCGTCGACGGAAAACGCAAGCCGGAAGAGGGGCAGTCGAAGTACTTCCAGGATTTGCCGCCAGAGTATTCGGGAGGGATTGGAAAGGAAGGTTCGAAGAACCTGAAGGAGTTTGTGGAAAAGGGAGGGACGCTGGTCGCGCTCGCGTCGGCGTGTGACTTCGTGATCGAAGAGTTCAATATTCCGGTAACGAATGTCCTGGCGAGGGCAAAGAACGAGGAGTTCAACTGCCCCGGATCGATCCTTCGTGTCCATATCGCTCCGAGCCACCCTGTAACGTACGGGATGCCGGAAGAAGCCGCGGCTTTCGTGAACGAGAAGATCGCCTTTCAGACATCGGTTCCGGGCGCAGAGCTGACGCGCAAGGTCCTCGCATGGTACCCGAGCGATGCTGAAGATATTCTCCTTTCAGGCTGGATCAATGGAGCGGAGAGACTCGAGCGCCGCGCGGCGGCGGTAGCTTTGACATATGGCAAGGGCAAGATCGTTCTTTTCGGCTTCCGCGTTCAGCACCGTGCGCAGACCGAAGGCACATTCAAATTGCTCTTCAATGCGCTGCAGTGGGCGGGGATGGAGGAGCTGAGATAGCGCGGAGAGATTTGCGCCAGTCCGAAGGACCCCTTCGGGGAGGCGCACCCGCCAGAACGCTCGGCGGGCTGGTCAGCCCTTCGGCTGAGAGTCATCGGGTCATTGGATGATCGGCTCCACTGCTGTCCGGTCAAAAGTTGAATAGAATCAACTGGTTTGACCCACTTGTGTTCTGAATGTTGTAACGAGTGTCTGCAAGTACTTGATACATCGGTTCTTTTTGAAAGAGCGTGACGCTCAAGATCTGTAGAATAGTGTAGAGCGATTGGTCGAGCTTCAGTTCTTTTTTGAGGATTGCGACCAAGACATAGATCGCCACAGCGATCCAGATTTGAGTCTTGACGGCGTTAGGAGTCGTGCCGTAGAATCCTTTGATGCGCAAGTGTTGCTTGATCCATTTGAAGAACAGCTCGATCTGCCAACGCGCTCGATACAGTTGAGCGACCGTGAGAGCGTCGAGCAGAAAATTGTTCGTGAGAAAGACAAGGGTCCGATCATGCTCTGCATCGAAAAAGCGGATGCGCCGGAGGTGGTCGGGATAAACATCATGAGTACGCCACACGGTAAAGGTAATCGTTTGGTCAGCGATCACGCCAGACGTTTTGATCACTGGTTGTGAATACACTCGTCTGAACCGCAAATCGCGTCTGGCACGGATAACAAAGTATGCACCCGAGTTGTCGATGCGCTTCAGGCGCGCAAAGTCCATATAGCCTCGATCAAGGACATAGTAGGCACCTGCTTCATAGACAAGTTCGTCAAGCATAAGCACGTCGTGAACACTTGCTGCAGAAACTCTAATAACGGTGGGCATGTTTGACGCAAGATCCAGCAGCGTGTGCATCTTGATTCCCGCACTGGTCTTTACGTGTCCTTTGGCTTGTGCCCACGGAAAGAGAGCCAAGCAGAGTTCAATGATCGTCGAGTCAAACGCATAGACGGCACTTTCAAGATCAGCTAGCAACTTGTCATTCTGGTAGAGCCTGCGTGCTCGGTTGATGAGTGCAACAGCAACGTCGCGATAAATTTGCCACGACCGATGCTCATTGGCGTCAGCGAGGGTTG
>JBBTCR010000442.1:0-2391 GCA_038043105.1 Bacteroidota bacterium | reverse complement strand
TCTGTTGGTGTGATGTACTTACAGAAGATTCGATTCAAATGCAATATGCAAAAGTCCTAAGAAGTGAGCTTTCCCATTCGCGGCAAGGGCGAGGGTTGGCGCGCAATGGGATGATAGGCCATTCGGGCCAGCGCCCCCTTGGAGATTACGGGTTCCGACAGTAATCTGAGCTCTTTCAATCCGGGAGTACAGAGCAAATCTGCCGGTACTGGGCTCAGATTTTACAGGACTACCACCGATACAGGGATGTTTGGTTAGTGGGCCCGCTATTCCAATGCCATTTCGAAGGTGCGATACAAGGTTGCAACTGCCGTAACTAGCTGGCCCCCGTCCTTCGATCCTTCGGCTCGCGCAGGGGTATTGCGTTGCGGTTCGCTCAGGATCGAACCTTGAGCTTGCCGAAAGGTTCGGCTCGTCGCATCAGGAAGCGATGCGACTCGCTCAGGACAGGCTACTCTGGAAATGCCGATTGACCAATGTTGATCGGCATTTTCTTTTCAGGACATGTAGCCGGGTAGTAGCTGTTCGAGCTCCGATGGTATGTTCTCGTCCAGGCAGAATTCCGCGTTTCCTTCCTCCTCAGCCTTTAAAAAAACATCGCACTTGCTTCACGTGGGCATCCGAGACCAATATTCTTGGTGGGACTGTGCTCGTTGAGTTTGAAAGGAGAGTGTGTTTGCCTACGACTAACGCCTCTACAGCACCGGATTCAACCATCCGCCTTGTGTTCCGCCCACTCGAGCCACTGCTCCAAGTCACTGCTTGCAGGTACTCTCCCACCTCTTCATTCCGCAACTCTCAGACCCATGTCCCAGGATCCTTGTCCGTACTTCACGCTACACGCATTTTGACCGTTGTCCATTTTCCCTTAGTTTCCTGCATTGCGTTTCATTGTTGACTGTGGTAGCTTGGTAGTAATCTCCTCACTATGTCCCCGCCTGAGGATAATTCGATAGAGAAGAAGTCAGTCTCTGGCGAGTTGCGACAGGGCGTGGGAATTCTGCCCATTTCTGGTCGGACAGGCACGAGACAAGGGCAATCTTGACAATTTCTGACAAATTCTGACGGTTTCCTGACAATACACTCGACAGGATTCGCTATCTTTCCCACGAATGAATTGAAAACTTGCCCATGATCGGTGGAGTGCTGAAGCCCAGGTTGCAAAAGCGCGTCGTGACGATATTCGTCATCGCCGTTCTGTTTCCCTGTGTGTTTCTCGGTTACTTGGGGCTCAAGTCCATCAAGCAAGAAAAGCAATGGCAACAACAGCTTTTGCTGGAAAACCTCAAGAGATCTCTTTCGCTGGCGGTTGACCACATTGAATCTGCTTTGGATGATCAGGTCCGCGCCTCATTCCGCCAACTCTCGCCTCCTCGTCAACTGACTGCGAGCCACATCACTTCTCTCCGAACCTTCAGTACGCAATCTTCTCTCGTGCAAGGTGTCTTCTTCCTCGACAACAACTTACGCGTGGTTTTTCCCAAGACATTTCGGGACGTGGACGCCGATGAGATGAGAGACCGGGGCACGTTGCGTCTCCAGGAAAGTGAGCATCTCCGTGCCGGCGATCTTTTTGAGGTTCAGGGGAAACTTGATGAAGCTCTGACAGAATATCAAAGAGGCTTTTCTTCCAAGCTGTCAAAACCCCTTCAAGCCGCATTTCTCTCACGCATTGCCCGGTGCCAGTTCAAAAAAACCGATTATGGGAACGCCCAAAGGACTTATCAGAGAATAATCGACGAGGATCACAATCAGTTCTACGGTGAGGGAATGCCGTACGTTCTGGTGGCACATCTGCAGCTTCTCGAGATAGCGGAAAAGATTGGTTCCTCCTCGGCAACGGGCAATGAGCTGCTCGACTTCTACAGGATGCTCGTTGGGCGTTCCGATAAATTGGAACATGCGCAATACAGTTTCTGCCTTGATCATGTTAAATCGCGGTTGCAGCGTCAACAGCAGTTTCTGTCCCAATCTCAGCGGGCCGCACTGGATTCGATCGCAACGCTCGAGAAAGAGATTGGGAATGAGCAACGCTTCCGTGAGCTGCTTCAGGCAACGATCGTTCAGAAGATCAGGCAAGACATTGACTCCCGAGGAGAGGGAAATCCCCGATTCAGTGATCTCCGGGAGAAAGAAGAGATTCGATATTTCTCCGCGAAGGTTGACAGTACTCTTTGGACGACTGCAGTGCGTGCTAACGATGATGAGCAATCCTTCGTCAGGTTTGTTGGTTTCAAGATGCGGCAGAATGCGCTGACGGAGGCTGCTCTGCCGGCGCTGAAACAATCCCAGCCAAGCGAAGATGTTCGCATCGCTTTGATTGATGCGGCGAACAACATTATCGCTCCATCGGAATTGGGAACAGCATCAGTCGTGTTGACACAACCGTTT
>JBBTCR010000441.1:0-2458 GCA_038043105.1 Bacteroidota bacterium | reverse complement strand
CCACGCGTGGCGCAGTTACACCACCGCCATCGATCAAGACGGGATAATCATAGATGCCGACGAGTCCGCCCCACGTTCGTGTGCCGATCAATGGTCCGAGCTTCCGATCGCGGAAGTAGTACGGCAGCGCATCACCGCCGGAGCCTGCATGCTCGTTGACGATCATAACCTTCGGCCCGTTAATAGCCGCCGTTGGCGTCTGAAAATCTTTGCCATCACGCGTTGCCCAATAGTTGAGCAGCGGCCGGTTCATCATATCAACCATATAGTCTGCTGCAGACCCGCCACCGTTGAACCGCTCATCAATCACGGCGCCCTGCTTGTTCATCTGCATATAATAGTAGCGATTGAAGTTCGTGTATCCGGTGCCGGCGGTGTTGGGGAGATAGACATATGCAAGGCGGCCGTTCGAAAGCTCGTCAACCCTCCGGCGGTTTGCTTCGATCCACGCGCGCTGACGCAGCGCTGTCTCGCTTTCGACCGGAACGACAGTGACTTTCCTGGCACCCTGCTCCGTCGGTCGGTTGTTGACGAGCAGAACAGTCTGCTTGCCGGCCGTTCCCTCAAAGAGGCTGTAGATGTTCGTCGGGGCTCGTAGCGGACGACCATTGACTGCGAGGATGTACTCGCCAACCGCGACATTGCTCCCGGGCTCTGTCAGCGGGGCCCGAAGATCAGGATTCCAGTTCTCGCCTGAATAGATCCTTATGATCTTGTAGTAACTGCCTTCAATTACATAGTCTGCACCCAAAAGCCCAACCTTGACCTGAGGAGGAGTTGGTGCATCGCCTCCCGAGATGTAGCTGTGCCCGACCACAAGCTCGCCCAGCATGTGGGAGAACACGTACGAAAGATCAGACCGATGACCGACGTACTGCAGCCAGGGTCGGTATTTCTCTTTGATTGCCTTCCAGTCGGCGCCGTGCATGGTGGGATCGTAGAAGTAGTCACGGTTGATACGCCACGCCTCCTCGAACATTTGTGCCCACTCAGCTCTGGGATCAATCTGCATTTCCATCATCTCGGTCTTCAATTTTCCATCACCAACTTTTCCTGCCTTTGATGCATCAACAATACCCCACGTATTGTCGGGTGCACTATACAGGAGCTTCTTACCGTTCGCAGAGATCGCATAGCCATTGATTCCGGAAAGGATCTGCGTTGATTCGCGCTTCTTCAGATCGAAGCTGTGCAGAGTCATTCCCGTCTGGTTGGGAATGATTTCAGCATAGAAGAACGCTCCTTCGGCGCCCGAAGCGAGTGACGTATAGTTACGGGGAGAGATTTTCTCCACCGCGATAATCCGCTGATCGATGCCGTCAAAATCAATTTTAATATCCTTTGTTGCTGAGGCGTCCTTCTTCTCTTTTGTCTCTTTCTTTTCCTTATCGGATAATTTGGCCGAAGCAGCTGTTGTATCCTTTGTTTCGCCCTTTTCTTCATCACTTTCGGCTGCGAGAGGCGAGGGGGTGTCTTTGGCAAGCACTGCGAGATACACGCTGCGTGTGACCGGCCGGTCATAGGAAGTCATATCGAGCCAACCGGCATTCAGGCCGAAGTTTGTGCTCGCGAGGAAGTAGAGGTGCTTACCGCCGTTGTCGAACGATGGCGAGATTGCATCGGAGAGCCCATCGGTCAGTTGACGGCTTTTTCCATCCGCGAGCGAAAAGAGAAAGATAGCGTGCATGTGATTATCGAGACGCTTGGCGTAGCCTATCCATTTTGAATCTGGGGACCAGGCTGGAGTGAGTGTTCGCTGCGGATGGTCGTACGTGTCCGCGTCGACCTTGATGGGCTTTCCCTCATCTACATCGAGGTACCACAGTGTAAGATGCTTGTCCGTGAAGGAAAGTTTCTTGGAATCGGGTGACCATGTTGGATTGTAGTAGAAGCTCGGCTTCTCAAACTTGATGACCTGGGGCCGTTCAAGACCGGTTTGCTCACCGATTACCAACTGATACTCCCCGCCTTGGTCTGAAAACCACGCGATGCGCTTGCCGTCGGGTGACCAGGCTGGATCGCGATCGTGGACGCCCGTGTTGTTGGTGAGATTCCGGACGTCCCCCTTCTCGGCTGGGACCGTGAAGATGTCTCCACGTGCTTCAAAGACTGCGCGAGTTCCCGTGGGTGAAATCTCGAAACCGCGTATCATCGGAGCGGCTTTAACAAAGTGTGCTCGAGCCCAGGGGAGGTCGGCGTTGACTGTGATCGATATCTTCTTGGAGCTCCCCGCTTTAGGATCATAGAGATGAATCCAACCCGCTTGCTCGTACACAATCGCACCATCCCCGGCAGTTGCGTACTTCACATCGAAATCCGTGTGTTGTGTCAGTTGGCGGATCTCTTTTGATGTAGTGTTGTAGGAAAAGAGGTTCATTGTGCCGTTGCGGTCGGAGAGAAAGTAAACGGCGTCCCCGATCCACATTGGGTCCGTTTCGTTGCTGTTGTCCCGGGGGAC
>JBBTCR010000440.1:0-8019 GCA_038043105.1 Bacteroidota bacterium | reverse complement strand
TTTTGGGTGGCTTCAAGCTCCTGGACAATAGTGTGCGTGTACCAGAGAGTTCCCGCGACAATGACAAATGCGAGGATGAGAAGGACGATCTTAAGTTCGCTGGTCTGCGGTATGGTGTTCTTCGTGGTCGAGGCCATAAGCAGGTGACGGCGCAAGGTTTGCCGTCTATCGGACGATCAACGTCTGGTCACGACGAGCGCCGACAGAGGCCATCCAGATCTTGGTGTTAAGCAGGGAAGCAACGGTCTCGATATATTTCCGTGCCGGCATGGGGAGCTTCGTATATGAGCAAACGTCGGAGATGTCGGTTTTCCATCCTTTGAAGGCTCGGTACTCCGGCTCGACGCGCTCGAGGGTCTGAACATCCGTTGGGAAGTTCGCGACGCGTTTTCCGTTGACTCGATATCCAGTGCAGACCTTGATCTCATCGAACTCATCGAGCACATCAAGCTTCGTCATCGCAATGTTCTGGATGCCATTGACCCGGATCGAGTATCGTAAGCTGACGAGGTCCAGCCAGCCGCAGCGGCGTGGTCGGCCTGTTGTGGCACCGTATTCTTCTCCTGTTGTGCGGAGCCGTTCACCGATTTCGTCGATCAATTCTGTCGGGAACGGTCCGTTGCCGACACGCGTGGAGTACGCCTTGACGACGCCGATCACCGACGTAATCGAGGTTGGAGGAATGCCTAAGCCTGTGCACGCGCCACCACTGGTGGGACTCGACGAGGTCACAAACGGATATGTGCCGTGGTCGACATCGAGAAGTGCGCCCTGAGCTCCTTCCGCAAGGATCTTTTTCTTCTTGGAGAGGGCGTTGTTCAAGTAGGCTGCTGTGTCGGTGATATACTCGTCAATCTTCTTATCGAACTCCTGATATTCATGGATGATGGCATCGACATCGAGCTCCTTAGAGTTGTAAACTCTGCTCAACAGCTGGTTCTTTTCTTCGATATTTCGTTTCAATTTTTTGCAGAGCACGTCGCGGTCAAGCAGGTCGACGACACGGATGCCGGTGCGCGTGTACTTGTCGATATAGGCGGGACCGATGCCACGTCCAGTCGTGCCGATTTTCTGATCCCCCTGTTCCCGGATGGAATCCAGCAGTTTATGGTACGGCATGATCAGGTGGGCGTTGTGGCTGATGAGCAACCGGCCTTTCATCTTGACGCCAAGCCGCTGGAGCTGATCGATTTCTGTCATCAACGCGGCGGGATCAAGCACAACGCCGTTGCCGATGACACACGTGACATGCCGATGGAAAATTCCAGATGGGATGAGATGGAGAACGTACTCCTTGTCGGCGACGCCATTCGCTCCGCGGGCACGGACTACAACGGTGTGTCCGGCGTTCGCACCTCCCTGGTAGCGTGCGACGATGTCAACATTCTCACTGAGATGATCAACGATCTTCCCTTTTCCTTCATCACCCCACTGAGCGCCGACGATTATCTGCACAGGCATGGACTGTCCTTGCGGTAGATGACCAATCAGGTGAAGATTCTCTTCGTCTAGGAGGGAAACAACAATGGCTTGAAGAGCTTTCAGCGATCAGCTATCAGCAGGCAGCTGTACGCTGAGAGCTGTACGCTGACCGCTGTTTTCCCGAAAAAGTGTAGGGAAAAAATGAACGAAATACAAGATGAGAAGCTGGTGGAGCTACTTTGCCTTTCACTCGTTTATCGGTTATATTCGAAGCGACATCGCACGTGCATACGTCTTGATCAACAACACAGAAGGTCACCGTGGATAAGTTTGTCATCAACGGCGGAAAAGGGCTCAACGGGACGGTTCAGGTGAGCGGTGCGAAGAACGCTTCGCTCGCGCTGATGCCGGCCACGCTCCTCGCGCCGGGCGAATACCTGCTGCACAACACGCCGATTCTGCGTGACGTGACAACAATGTCCCGGCTCCTGGAAACAATGGGGCTCAAAATCACTCGCGAAGATCACACGCTCAAAATTGACTCATCCGATGTGAGGAGCTACGAGGCTCCGTACGAACACGTCAAGAAGATGCGCGCGTCGATTTATGTGCTTGGGCCGCTCGTCGGTCGTTTCGGCTACGCTCACGTTTCCTTGCCCGGTGGGTGTGCGTGGGGACCGCGCCCGGTGAACCTTCACATCGAGGGGATTCGGAAGCTTGGTGCGGAGATTGAATTGGAGGGAGGGTACATGACAGCGAAGGCAAAAAAGCTCAAAGGTGCGCGAATTGTCTTTGATGTCTCAAGCGTGGGTGCAACGGGCAATGTGATGATGGCCGCGGTGCTGGCGCAGGGGACAACGATCATCGACAACGCGGCAATGGAGCCGGAAATCGCTGCCCTCGCGGAGTTTCTTGTGAAGATGGGGGCCAAGATCTACGGCATGGGGACGAACCACCTCGAAATTGAGGGTGTCGATGCGCTGCATCCGGCCGATTTTGTCACAATTCCCGACCGGATCGAGGCAGGCACGCTCCTCGTCGCTGGGGCACTCGCAGGAAAGAAAGGGTCAAAAGTGCGGGTTGAGAGGTGTAATCCTTCCCATCTCAGTGCGATCACGACAAAGCTGGAGGATGCTGGCGCGAGACTGACCATCGGTAAAGATTTCGTTGAGATTGAGCCGCCGGATGAGATTCGCCCCGTAAACGTCACGACGTCGATTTACTCCGGCTTTCCAACCGACATGCAAGCCCAATGGATCGCATTGATGTCGCTCGCCATAGGAACAAGCATCATCACCGATACGATCTACTTCGATCGGTTCATGCACGTGCCCGAGCTCATTAGACTCGGAGCCAACATCACAGTGCAGGAGAATGCTGCGACTGTCGTCGGCGTTGAAAAGCTTACGGGGGCAAAGGTAATGTCGACCGACTTGCGGGCGAGCGCGTCGCTTATTCTCGCCGGGCTTGCTGCTCAGGGAACGACAGAGGTTCTTCGCGTGTACCACCTTGACCGCGGCTACGAGCACATTGAGAAAAAGCTCGCGCGGCTCGGTGCGGACATTCAGCGCGTAAGCGGCGAAGAATTCTGATCTGGCCAAGTGTACCATGTGAGAATGCCCTGAAGGGCATTTCGTTTTTTGGATTCTCACAAGAGGCCCGACCCTGAAGAGTCGGGCTGATGATTGTGAACCGATCCTGTGAAAGGCAATCATGCCTTTTCATCTTGTATGAAGCTGAAACAATTCCTCTCGTATCGTTCCCATCGCATCGCTTTGCTCCTGGTTGCAGTTGTCTCGCTTGCGTGCACGCAGATCCCCCTGTTCAACTATCTTGGCTTTGAATTCTCCGCGCTGATTGCTGTTGTTGCAAGCTTGCTCGCGGGCCTGCTCGCGATATCGATGTGGCGCAGGAGTCAGGGGGAATACAATGGGAAGATCGTCTCCTTCACGCTACAATGCAACATTGCATTGGGGCTCCTCCTCGCTCTCCCGTTCGTCATTATTACCGCCAATGCTCTGTTCGTCAAGAATTGCTCATTTCTGCATGGGATGCTCCTGTTCTTGTTGATCCCGGTTCCGGCAGTGCTGCTTGCGTTTTCGATGGCGTTGGTGATATCGGTGCTGGCCGAAAAGTGGCGGAAGACCTGGTTCGTGCTGCTGTGGCTCCTTATTCTCCTTCACATCCTCTACGTTACCTTCACCAGACCGCAGATCTTTGCCTTCAATCCGATCGTCGGATTTTTCCCGGGCTTCACGTACGACGAGTCGCTCGAGGTTATCAATCGATTGCTCATCTATCGCGCGGGCACGTTGGCTCTTTCTCTTGCTCTCATTCTGCTTGCCATGATGATTGACCGTCGGCGCAATCGCGAAAGCGGCCAGGCAGCGGGACACCAGCCAATCAAGAGACACTTGGTAGTGATGAGTGTGTTGCTTGCAGCTGTGGTCGGACTTTTTCTTTTCAGTGACGAACTTGGGCTCTCCTCGTCTGAAGGATCGATAAGCACAGCACTCGGCGGACGAGCGGAGACAGACCATTTTTTGATTTCGTATCCTGATTCGGCGCTGAAAGGTCGCCGCCTGAGTCACATCATTCAACTGCATGAATTCACCTTCGACCGGCTCGCCCGGACGCTGCGTGTCAATCCCCGCAGGAAGATCCACACCTTTCTCTATACATCAGCCGAGCAGAAAGGAAGACTAATCGGAGCCGCGGGCACGAACATCGCAAAGCCGTGGCTGTGGCAGCTTCATCTGAATCTCTCTGATGTCGAGGCCTCCTTTCAGCACGAGCTTACGCACGTCGTGGCGGCAGAGTTCGGGTTTCCGCTCTTTCGGATTGGCGTCAATTCAGGATTGATCGAAGGATTGGCTACGGCCCTCGAGCGCACCCGGTACGGCGAGCATCTGCACCGGCTCGCCGCAATGGTGTTTGCTGTCGGACTCGATCCTGACATGGAAAGTCTCTTCTCGCTCTCCGGCTTCGTGCGCGCACATCCGGATGTCGGCTACACTCTCGCCGGATCCTTTTGCCGATACTTGATCGACCGATACGGTCTGCGGCGGTTCAAGCTCTTGTATCGGGGCGGGGATTATGCCACGCTCTACAACAAGGGCATTTCAACTCTGTTGCACGAATGGCGACAATATGTGAATCGTTACGAGCTGAGTGACGGTGAAATCGAAAAGGCTGCGTATCTCTTCAAGCGTCCATCAATTTTTGCCAAGGAGTGTGCGCGCGTGGTTGCGAACGCGAACGCCGAAACACGCGTGTTGCTCGCTCAGAAGAAGTACGAAGAAGCGCTCGAATCCACCACTCGCTCACTCAGTCACACGATGAGTGTGGAGGCAGTCCTCCAGCGAACGAATGCGCTGGTTCGACTCAAGCGCTATCGGGAAGCAATCGAGTTTGCGGGAGAGAAGCTGCGAGACTCGACGATTCGTCATTCATTGCTCACGCTCAAGCTCGTGCTCGGCGATGCGCTGTGGGCTGTTGATTCCGCACGCGCCGCGAGAACAACGTACGAAGAACTGCTGCGCACCCATCTGTCGCTGTCATGGGATGAGGCGGCCACGGTTCGGCAGGAGGCCTTGAGTGACGCGAGCCTCGTTCGTGATCTCAACCCGTATTTCACAACCGACTTGGCAGATTCAGCGCGCGAGGAGCTACTCGGGAAACTCATTAGCGGCGGACAGAAGAATCTCCTTCCCCGATATTTGCTTGCGCGTGAGCTGGCCTCCAACGAACGCTTTGAAGAGGCGGTGAGAGAGTTCGATGGTATCTCTCGAATGCATGCCGCTGTTTTGGAACAGCTTAGACAACAGCGCATTGCCCGGGCTTATTTCGCTCTCGGAAAATACCAGAAGGCAGAGATCCATTACTGGCAATCGCTCAATTATGTCACAGAGGATGTACAGGCTCTCCAGATTGAAGAGAAGCTGAAGTTCTGCGAATGGATGGAGAACTATTTGAAATCGTTGGATTGATTTTCCTGCAATTTTTGGCTTTATTGCTCAGCATTATTGAAGTCACTCACACCGATTCCGCTTTTCTGTTGATTATTCCTGGAGAAAACCATGTCTACGACGATTACGGACGTTTGGGCGCGGGAAGTCCTCGATTCTCGCGGCAATCCCACCGTTGAAGTCGAGGTAACGCTGGAGGATGGAACCGTGGGACGCGCAGTCGTTCCCAGCGGCGCTTCCACCGGAGAAAATGAAGCGGTCGAACTTCGCGATGGAGACAAGGCTCGCTATAACGGCAAGGGTGTGCTGAAGGCGGTCGAGAATGTCAACAACATCCTCTCTGAAGAAGTTGTCGGCTTTGAAGCGACGGATCAGGTTGGCATTGACAAGATGATGATCCAGCTTGACGGAACGCCGACAAAGGGGAGGCTCGGAGCCAACGCAATCCTCGGTGTTTCCCTCGCTGCGGCGAAGGCTGCGGCGCAATCGCTTCGCCTTCCGTTGTATCGCTACATCGGGGGAACGAACGCCAAGATCCTCCCGGTGCCAATGATGAACATCCTCAACGGCGGCAAGCATGCAGACAACAACGTCGACTTTCAGGAGTTCATGATCATGCCGATCGACGCTCCCTCGTTTGCCGAGGCGTTGCGCATGGGGGCCGAGATTTTCCACTCCCTGAAGTCCGTCCTGCACAAAAAAGGGTACAACACCGCTGTCGGTGACGAGGGAGGATTTGCGCCGAACTTGAAGTCCAATGAGGAAGCACTGGAGGTTATTCTGGAAGCCATCGAGAAAGCGAACTACAAAGCGGGTGACCAGGTGTACATAGCCCTCGACCCGGCTGCGAGTGAGTTTTTTGATAAGGACAAGAAAAAGTACGTCTTTGCGAAGTCCGATAAATCCGAGAAATCGTCTGAGGAAATGGCAAAGTACTGGGAGGGCTGGGCGAAGAAATATCCCATCGCCTCGATCGAAGACGGCATGGCGGAGAACGACTGGAACGGCTGGAAGATGCTGACTGATGCCATCGGCAAGAAAGTCCAATTGGTTGGGGATGATTTGTTCGTGACAAACGTTGAGTATCTCTCAAAGGGTATCGAGATGGGAGTCGCGAACTCCATTCTCATCAAGGTGAATCAAATCGGCACGCTGACAGAGACGCTCGATGCGATCGAGATGGCCAAACGAGCGCACTATACGACGATTCTCAGCCACCGGTCCGGCGAGACGGAGGATACGACGATCGCCGACATCGTGGTTGCGACGAACTCCGGCATGATCAAGACAGGCTCTGCCAGTCGCACCGATCGCATCGCGAAGTACAATCAGCTCCTGCGGATTGAGGAAGAGCTCGACACCAATGGATACTACGCGGGTTTCGGTGCGCTGAATGTAAGCCTGGATTAAGCCAGGAGCAGCGGAGCGGAAGGGCGGTGGGGAAAGGGGGAAGAATCTCCTCCACTCCGCTGCTCCCTATCTCCCCTGCAGGAAGCAAGTCAGACATTTCACATATTCACCATTTGATCATATGGCTGCAATCAAGTTTGGCACAGACGGTTGGCGCGGACTTATCGCCGCCGATTTTACCTTTGACAATGTGGAGAAAGTCGCTCTCGCGACCGCAAACTACTTCAAGCGCCACAAAAGGATCAAGAACGGCATCGTGGTGGGATATGATCCTCGGTTTCTCTCAAAGGAATTTGCAGAGACGACGGCGACAGTGTTGGCAAACCGAGGTATCAAAGTCATCATTTCCGACAAGATTTCTTCCACGCCCATGGTTTCGCTGCTCACGAGGAAGCTCAAGGCGGCGGGCGGCGTCATCATCACGGCGAGTCACAACCCTGCGCAGTACAATGGTTTCAAGATCAAAGGCGATTTCGGAGGACCGGCGCATCCTGAGATGATTGAGGGAGTCGAGAGAGAGCTGGGGAGAATTCAAAATTCAAAATTCAAAAGTAAAAAAGGGTTTGAGGAGCTGGTTGAGAAGGGCCTGATTAAGAAAATGGATTTCACGGAGGCATACGTCGAGGATCTGCGATCGAAGCTGAATCTCTCCTTGATCGAATCGTCATCGATAAAGATCGCCTGCGATGCGATGTATGGATCCGGGCAAGGTGTCCTGGCTCAGCTTGTCCCGGTACGCGCCGAGATCCGGAATTCGTTCAACCCATCGTTCGGCGGAGCCCACCCCGAGCCCTTGCCGCAGAACCTCAAGGAGCTTTCCACTCTGGTGGTGTTCAAAGGCTGTGATATTGGCATCGCAACCGACGGGGATGCCGACCGCGTTGGTGCGCTGGATGAACACGGCAACTTTGTGGATTCGCATCGGATTTTTGCGTTGCTCTTGAAGTATTTCGTTGAGGAGAAGAAACTGACCGGCGAAGTGGCAAAGTCCATATCCGTCAGCCACATAATCAACAAAATGTGCGCGAAATACGGGCTGAAGCTGCACGAGACTCCTGTCGGCTTCAAACACCTGTGCCGTCTGATGACGGATCGGGACATTCTTATCGCGGGCGAGGAGAGCGGCGGCCTCGGCGTGAAGGGTCATCTTCCTGAGCGCGATGGGATTTATGTGGGGCTTTTACTGTGCGAAATCATGGCGGCGCGAAAGCGCATGCTC
>JBBTCR010000439.1:0-1574 GCA_038043105.1 Bacteroidota bacterium | reverse complement strand
GTCATTCTCAGCCAGCATGGAGTGATCAACTGGGCTAATGATGACCGCGAGTGCTACGAGGTGATGCTGGGGCTTATCGAGCGGGCAGCGCAGTACATCGCAAAGCACGATAAAGGTGAGAAAACATTTGGCGGGCAGAAATACCGTTCGCTTGATCCGTCGAGGCGGCGTGAGACATTCATCGCTATCCTTCCTTGGCTCCGCGGGCAAATAAGTCGGCAGCGGCGGTTCATCGCGACGGTGCAGGAGGATGATGTCATCCTTCGGTTTGTGAACAGCGTCGATGCAGCGCGACTGGCTGAGTGCGGCACTTCTTGCCCTGATCATTTTCTGCGCACGAAAATCAAGCCTTTGTTTGTGGACTGGAATCCGCAAGGCGAAACACTTGATCAACTGAAGAAGAAGCTCTTTGTCGGATTAGAGAAATACCGCCAAGATTATTCAGATTACTACAATCGCTGCAAACATCCTGATTCACCACCGATGCGTGATCCGCATCCCACGGTTATCCTTGTCCCCGGACTTGGAATGATCGCATGGGGAAAGGACAAGAGTGAATCGCGCGTCACTGCCGAGTTCTACAATTGTGCCGTCGAGGTGATGCAAGGTGCGGAGGCGATTGACGAGTACATTCCGCTACCGCAACAGGAAGCGTTCGATATCGAATACTGGCTGCTGGAAGAGGCAAAACTCCGTCGAATGCCTCCTGAGAAAGAGCTCGCGCGACAAGTTGTTGCTGTGATTGGCGCTGGGAGCGGCATCGGAAAAGAGATCGTCCATCGCGTCGTCAAAGAGGGAGCGCATGTTGTGTGTGCGGACCTGAACGGAGAATCGGCAAGGGCGACAGCGAAAGAAATCACAGATAAGTACGGTGTCGGTATCGGAGTCGCAGGGACAGGAATTTCCAATTGTGGTCCTTCGATCGGTCTTGCGACCGACACAACAGACCGATCTCGTATCCGGGCGATGCTCAATGACATCATAGTGGCGTACGGCGGAATCGACAGCGTTGTGGTCACGGCAGGCGTCTTCGTCCCCCCGGACGCTTCGGGACACATACCGGATGACAAATGGGCCCACACCTTTGCTGTTAACGTGACGGGTGCTTACCTTGTTGCGGATGAAACGGGCAAGGTGTGGAAGGAGCAAGGGCTGAGAGGCAATCTCGTCATCACGACGAGTGTGAACGCGGTCGTGGTGAAGAAAGGAAGCCTCGCATACGACACGAGCAAGGCTGCTGCAAATCATTTGGTCAGAGAACTGGCCATGGAACTTGCGCCGCTGGTGCGCGTGAACGCCGTCGCACCGGCGACGGTCATCGAGGGGAGCTCGATGTTTCCCCGTGATCGTGTCATCGCTTCGCTGGGAAAGTACAAGATACCGTATTCCGAGGATGAGTCCGACGACGCGCTGCGCAACAAGCTTGCACAGTTCTACGCAGATCGCACGCTGATCAAGCAGCCGATTTCGCGCGCGGATCAGGCGGAAGCAGTGTTCCTACTCTTGAGCAATCGCCTGAGCAAAACCACGGGGCAGGTCCTCACGGTCGATGGCGGCTTGCACGAGGCATTTTT
>JBBTCR010000438.1:0-2766 GCA_038043105.1 Bacteroidota bacterium | reverse complement strand
CTCTGGCTGATTCCGGTGATGGGAATAGGATTTCTTGTCCTTCATCGGTGGAAAAAGCGGTTGCTTCGCCGATTTATTGCGGAGCCGCTCTCTACCCAGCTCGCACCCGAAGCAAGCACAGCCAAGCAATCCCTTAAGCACGGGCTGTTTCTCCTTGCGACCGCGTCGCTTATCATAGCGATCGCGAATCCTCAGGTCGGCACTCGACTTGAGGAGGTGAAACGCGAGGGGATCGATCTTTTTGTTGCACTCGATGTATCGTTGAGCATGAAGGCAGAAGATATTCGCCCCAGCCGGCTCGAGAAATCCAAGCGCGACGTTTCTGATCTTCTGCGTAAGCTTCAGGGTGATCGCGTCGGACTTATTGTTTTTGCGGGCGATGCGTTTGTGCAGTTCCCCCTCACGGCTGATTATTCCGCCGCCGATTTGTTCATCAGCGCTGTCGACGTCGATGCCGTACCTACACCGGGAACGATGATCGGAAGAGCGATCGAGGTGGCTCTGCAATCATTCCGAACAGATCTTCCGACACAGAAAGCCATCTTCGTCGTGAGCGATGGCGAAAATACTGAGGGAGACGTTGCTGGAGCTGTCGATCAGGCCAAGAAGCTAGGCGTTCGACTCTATGCCATTGGCATGGGAACCCCCGATGGCAGCCCTATCCCAATCTATGACAATGCCGGAACCCGCGTAGACTATAAGCGCGATCGGGCTGGCAGCATCGTGCTCTCGCGGCTGAATGAATCAGCGCTTCAGCGGATTGCTTTGGTAACCGGTGGGGGCTATCGGCGCGCGACAAGCGGCGGCAACGAGATTGAAGATATCTTCAAGGAACTCTCCTCGCTACAAAAGACTGAGATGGGAAGTCTGCAGGTTACAGGATTCGAAGATCAGTTCCATTACCCGCTGGTGTTCGCCATTTTCTTATTGATTTTTGAGAACCTCCTTTCGGAACGAAGAGGCAGACTCCTCCTGAAAATGATGCGGTTGGTTCCGATCGGAAGGATGTTCCCAATCATTCTCCTTCTAGCGGCGTCTGCCTCCTATGGTCAGACCGTCCGCTCTCACGTGAAGAGCGGGAACGAAGCCTACGAGAAAACCAAGTTCGCCGACGCAGAAGCTAAATACAAGAAAGCCTTGGAGCTTGATCCAAAATCACTCGAAGCACAATTCAACCTCGGCAACGCCTATTACAAACAGCAACGCTTTGATGAGGCCCAGCGGAGCTACGGCACCACAATCGCGGCATCGCAGAGCCCCGGCGGCCGATCGATGGCATACTACAACCTCGGCAACGCGCTTTTTCGATCGAACAAGCTGCATGAGAGCATTGAGGCCTACAAACAGGCGCTACGGCTTAACCCTGCAGACGACGACGCCCGCTACAATTATCAGCTCGCAAAAGATCGTCTCAAACAGCAAAACCAACAGCAGCAAAGCGGTCAAAACAAACAGCAGAACCAACAGCAGGACAAGAAGGATCAGCAACAGCAAAACAGCAATCAGCAACGGGATCAGAAGGATCAACAGCAGCAACCCCAGCCCGAACAGTCCAAGCAGGACAAACTGAACCAACAGCAGTCGCAAGCTCAACAGCAGAAAACCCAAATGCCCAAAGAGCAAGCTGACCGTATCCTGGAGGCGCTGCGGAACAACGAGAAGGACTTACAGAAACAGCTTCGTAAACGCGCGGCTGCGCGAGTCTATATTGAGAAGGATTGGTGATAATGATGGTCAAGAAGTATATAACTCTTCTCACCCTTGCTGCAACCGTCGCTGTGGCACAGAACACCACGTTTGTCGCTACTGTCGATCGGCCAACCGTGAGCGCTGCAGAGCAATTTGAAGTCTCGTTCACCGTTTCGGGTCCAGATGTTAACGGAGCGAAAATTTTTCGCGCGCCGGACTTTGCACAGTTCGTCGTTTTGAGTGGCCCGAACCAGTCGACAAGCATGCAAATCATCAACGGTCAAATGTCCGGCTCTCTTACTTATTCATACTATCTCTATGCCCGACAGGCTGGCAAGTTCACTATCGGTGCCGCGAGTATTGAATACAAGGGATCAGTGCTTCGAACGCAGCCGCTTCAAATTGAGGTTGTACAGGGAAAACCCAAGGCACAGCAAAAGGAGAGCGGGGAGGCTCAAGGCGTAGGAGATAATCTTTTCATCCGAGCAATTGCAAATAAGCAACGCGTTCGGCAAGGCGAACAAGTCACAATCACCTATAAGCTGTACTTCCGCATCCAGGTGGGCGGCTATGACCTTGCCAAGGCGCCTGTTTACCAAGGTTTCTGGTCGGAAGAAATCGAACAACCAAAGCAGCCGACCGTGACGACGGAGATGTATGAGGGGAAACAATACAGCGTTGCCACGCTACGGAGGACCGCGCTGTTCCCAACCCAGACGGGGAAGCTCGTGGTTTCTCCTCTTGAGGTTCGGTGCGCCGTGCGGCTTCAGTCTCGACGTCGCAGCAACGATCCGTTTGATTCGTTCTTCAACGATCCATTCTTCTCCCGCTTGCAGACGGTTGAACAGGATTTCCGGTCGAACCCTTTAACTATAAACGTTGATCCTTTACCAAGCGGTCCGCCGGCTGAATTCAACGGCGCGGTGGGAAGATACAGCTTTAGCGCCAGTGTGGACAAAAAAGAGGTGAAGACGGGTGATCCGATCACGCTTGGACTTTCTGTTTCTGGGTCGGGCAATGTGAAGCTCCTGACGCTACCCAGACCATTACTCCCGGCAGACTTTGAAGCCTATGAGC
>JBBTCR010000437.1:0-12826 GCA_038043105.1 Bacteroidota bacterium | reverse complement strand
AATGATGGGGGAAGGAACATACGAGCTCGGCATGGAGCCTGCGAACTGCTGGGTTCAGGGACGTGCAAGAGAACGGGAACGCGGGACACTGCAATTCCTCGATCCCGGAGAAGAGCGAGTCTTCTTTCTCCAGATCGGCATGTTGGATGGCCTTGAGGCGATCGATCAATTCACACAAGAATACAACTTGCGATGAATACACGAATAGTACGAGTGGGGCAGGTCGGTATCGGGAATCACGGCAAAACGATCGTGGATGCAATTCGCGACGCGGGAAACCTCCAACTGATTTCCTGTTTCGACATCAATACGGCTGCAAATCAGGCGGTTTCTGCTGAGTTTGGAGCACGCGCCGCTGCGAGCTACGAGGAACTGGTGGCCGATCCTTCGATCGATGCCGTTGTGCTTGTGACGCCAAACTACTTGCATGCCGAGCAGGTCCGCAAGGCATTCGCTGTCCGCAAGCATGTCTTTGTTGAAAAACCCATTGCCAACACCGTCGCCGAAGCGAAAGAGATGATTGAATTGGCTAAACGCGCGGGACTGACGTTGATGGTTGGCCACAATACTCGGAGGCGAGGAGTGTTTCGCCGCGCAAAGGCTTTGCTGGATCAGCGTCGCATTGGCAAGGTTGTGGCCGTGGAAGCAAATCTCTCAAGGCCCGCTGGTCTTCAGCCCGGCTTGCCGGAGTGGAAAGCAGACCCGACCAAGTGCCTTCTTCTGCCGATGACACAGCTCGGCATTCATTTCGTTGATACAATAGCTTACTTGCTTGGGCCAATTTCACGCGTCAGTTGCTTTGCAGCGAATGTTGCGATGCCCGGCGGCGTCCTTGATTCAACAGCCGCGCTTCTCCAGATGGTGTCTGGAATTCCCGTCGCCCTGACCTCCTACTACGTCTCCGCTGATGTCTATTTCTTGCGGATCTACGGCACCGAGGGGACTATTCACTGTTCTCCGTTGCAGCTCCGTCTGGAGCTTCTTCAGAATGGAGAATTGAAGGAGCTCCACGAGGAGGACTTCAACTCTGAGGGGGGGCAAAGCTTCATCCTTCAAATGCGCGAGTTCGGTGAGTGTGTGTTGAAAGGTGCAAGACCGGAAACGGGTGGGGAAGAAGGCTTAAATGCGCTCGCAGCCATCGAAGCGATGATGCGATCGGTGCAAACACATTCAGCTGTTGAGGTGGGAGACATTTTGCATGACTGAAGGTATGAAATCATCTCGACGGAAGTTTCTCAACACGGCGACACTGGCTGCGACAGCTCTCGCTCTGAGTCCTGGGCAACTCCTTCCGTGGATGAGGCAAGAGCGATCAGTGTCAAAGCAGCGGCGGAGGCTTCTCTTTGATGAAAGTGATATTGCCCGCATACGAGAAACTGCACAACACCCGCGTTTTGCGCCATACTGGAACTCCATTAGCCATGCCAACCTTGAAGCGGACAGGAGATTCTTGCGCGATGAGCTCCGCTTGAATAATCACGTTGCGGATCTGCTCAAGGCAAGAATAATTCTCGAGCGCACGTCGTTTGTCTATGCCCTAACGGGAGACGCGCAACAGCTTGACGTTGCAAGGCTCGCCATCGATCGTCTTCTGCAGTACAAAAAATGGGACTATTTTCTTGAGGGAGGTGAGCACACGATCGGTTTGCAGCGCGCACCGGAGACGACCATCGCGATGGCCTTCGCCCTTGAGTGGCTTGACGGTGCGCTTGGCAATGACGTGCAGCGGGAGATCGAAAATCAGATTGCCGAAAAAGGAGCTCCGCCATGCTTCCGAACATTGTACGGCATGAAATACCCCGATCGCGTTCGCGGATGGGGGTTTGATCCGGAGAGCGATTACAAGTTCCGCTTCGATTTGAGTCGCTGGCCCTTCATTCTGAACTCCACTAACCTCAAAGTCATTCCCATCGCGGGTCTTGGAATCGCTGCTTGCCTGCTGCACGACAAGCATCCGGAAGCACAGCGCTGGTTGAACATGGCTCTCCAGAGTGCAAGAGCATTTGCTCCAATGTTTGGATCAGATGGGAGCTATGACGAAGGGGTCAGTTACTGGGGTTACACAGCCCTGCATCTCACTCTTTTTCTCGAGGTGCTCTATCGGAGGCTCGGCATCGACGAGCGCGGCCTGATCAACTATCTGGGCACGGTGCGCTACGGACTTCAAATGTCCATGCCAACGGCCGGGAAGCCTGATGACTGCGTGAACTTCGGTGACGCAAGCACAGTTGGCGATGTTTCCGTCGCTGCGTGGGTTGCCCGGAAGCATCAGGATCCGGTCGCTCAGTTTGTCGCAACGTCAATCGGCGAAGTGAAAACGCATTATGGTTTGGTATGGTTCGATTCATCCGTCGCAGCAACGAGCCCCGGGTCTGAGCTGTACGACGTCCGCTTTGCGAATGACTGGGTTGTCTCACGCACAGGATGGGATGAGCAGAGTGCTGTTGTTGCTCTGCGCAGCGGCGGACCGGGCAATCACGAGCACGCTGATCGAAATAGCGTCATCTTCATGGCGTACGGTGAACGGTTATTGCACGATCCGTTCAAGGCGGCTTATTCGTACACCTTGCCACACTGGGTGCTACGAAAGACGGAGGCGCACACAGCCGTTCTGATCAACGGGAAGGGGCATCAATATCACGATGGGCACGAAGGGACAAACGCATCGTGGGCTGAAGCAAGGGTCGTGCAATACAAGCCCTCGGAACAACATCTTGTTGTTACGAGCGACGCAACGGAAGCGTATCGGCTGGTTAATCCTGATGTCAACCTCGTGCGACGCACCATGATGTTCCTCAAACCCGACATCTTGCTGCTATTCGACAGAATCCGCCTCAAATCAGTAAGGTCAAAAGTCCAGCTCCGTTTTCAGGTCTATAATGAGGATGGAAAAGGGGAAACCGAGATTGGGAAAGCCAATTTCTTTATCCGTCGTCTTGGCGCATCACTTCGAGCATCGCTCATCGGTTCGAATACATTCACCATCAAGTCTGGTTTTCACGCCGTTCCCAAAGACATTGGGATCTATTCCTTTGTGGAAGTGGAGATGAGCGACGCGCTGGACCATCGGATTCTGGCAGTTTGCACAGCCCAGCAGTCTGGGAAAGAGCACGGAGCGGTCTTGCACACAGCCAGCGGTTCATTCTGGACCGTGAAGGTATCGCATAATGGACAATCAAGAACTGTGAGTGTGAAGGTGGACGAGGATCTGCCAACAGTCACGATTAGCTAAATTGACGCATCTGTTCTCTCTTCTATATATATATGTGAAAGAGGACCAGCGCGAGGTCGAACACACAGCCTATGAAACCCTCAGACCAACATCTTGAACAAGCTCTGAAGCTCATTCCTTGGGGAACGCAGACGAACGCCAAGCGCCCGTATCCGCAGTTCGAGGGCGCGATGCCAAAATTCATTGACCGGGGCAAGGGCTGCCGCATTTGAGACATGGAGGGCAAAGAGTACATCGACTTTCGCCTCGCGCTTGGACCTGTGACGCTGGGGTACTGTTATGATGAAGTGGACGACGCCGTACGTGAGCAAATGAAGAAAGGTGTCCTCTTCAGCATGGCCAGCCCGCTGGAGCTTGAGCTCGCACAACAACTTCACGAAGTTGTCCCGAATGCGGAGATGGTTCGTTTTATGAAGACGGGTGAAGACGCAAACCTCTGCAACGTTCGCATTGCCCGGGCTTTCACGCAACGGGACATGATCCTGACGAGCGGCTATCACGGATATCCTGATTGGTTTGCCGTCGATGAAAGCCCGAAAAATGGCGTGCCGGAAATCCTGAAAGAGTATGTCAAGGTCATTCCTTGGGGGAACTGCGAAGTCGCGGAGCAACTGATTCGTCGGTATAACGAGCGGATCGCGTGCGTTGTCTCAATTCCTTACGATATGAATGAGGACGTCAGCGGCACGTACATCAAGCACCTCAGGAAGTTGACGCGCGAGTGCGGGATCCTCCTCGTGCTGGATGAGGTGTGGACCGGCTTTCGTCTAGCGCTCGGTGGTGCACAAGAATTCTTTGGCGTTGATGCTGATCTGGCGGGCTACGCGAAAGCCATGGCAAACGGTTATCCGATATCGAGCTACGTCGGCAAGCGGCAGTATATGGAGATCTTAAACTCCTTCAGGATGACAACGACGTACGCAGGAGAAACACTTTCGATCGCTGCAGCAATTGCCACGCTGAAGATCATGAGGCGGGAGAAGGTACATAAACATATCAATGTCATGGGTCGGCGATTGATGGATGGCTTCAGTGCCATCGCGAAGGAGCTTGGGATTGATGCCTATGCAGCCGGTTTGCCACCGGCACCGTTCCTGAAATTCAACACACCTGACGTGGGTTACAATGAACGACTCGAGTATCTCTGGTTTCGAGAGCTGTTCAAGGAGGGGGTGTTTGTTGTTCTTCGTTGGTTCATCTGCTATTCGCACAAGTCGTCTGATATCGACGAGGCGATTGATAAAGCTCGCATCGCTTTGAAGCGAGCGCTTGAGCTGGAGCCGAAAGAACGCAGCAGCATCAAGCCGTTCTACTGGTAGCTACGGAAACAAATAAACCACCAAGGCGCTAAGAACGCCAAGTCGTAAGAGTGAAACTGTTTTTGGTCTTCGTGTCTTTACGACTTAACTATCATAATCCAACCATATGGACAATCGAATCTACATCGATTCCTATGCGATGATCGGCAAGCGCGGGCCGAAGGATGTTGAGGCGCGCTACACGACCGAGGATTTCCTCGACGAAATGGAGTGGTGCGGCATTCATGGGGCATTCGTCGCACATTCCGTGGCGAAGGAATATGATCCGACATACGGTAACCGCATGTTGTTGCGCGAGATGAAAAAAAGCCCACGCCTCTACGGTGTATGGGCGGTCATGCCGCATCATACGGGGGAGATGCCGAAGCCGAAGGATCTTGTTAAAGAAATGCTCGACAACGGAATTCGCGTGGCGAAAATGTACCCCCGCGCTCATCGCTTTCCATTTACGGTCGACTTCTGCGGCGATCTGCTGCGGGAGCTCGAGCGAAACGAAATCCTCCTGATGGTCGAAGGCGGACATCTCTACAATCCAGATATCTTGGAGCCGAGCAATCAAGTTCTCATTGCGGATCTCGATGCGATTTTGACGAGCTTCCCGAATCTGAAGGTGCTGCTGCAGGCGTCACGCTGGGAGTCGACACGCTTCACCTATCCGCTGATGATAAAACACAAGAATCTCCATCTTGAGCTCTCCAATCATCAGGGTAACCGGGCGATGGAGGTGTTCGCGGGATGGTCTGGTACCGACCGAATACTATTTGGGACAGGAGCTCTGGAGAAATCGCCCGGGGCTGCGAAGGCATTCGTTGACTACTGCACATTGAGCGATGCAGACAAGCAGAAGATCGCAGCAGGCAACATCGCACGGCTTGCGAAGCTTGAACAGCTTCCCCAGACTTATCGGCAGAAGAAGCCCGCGGATTCCATACTGGCTCTTGCAAAAGAAGGAAAGCCCTTGAAGAACATTCTCGTCATCGACTCGCACGCGCATATCTCGCACGATGAGGCCAAAGGCGTTGGGTTCATTCATTTGCCGTACGGTGATGCGAAGAGCATGGTTGAGCGTGCAAAACTCATAGGCATCAACGGGATCTGTATCAGCGGATTTCTTGCAATCTGGTCCGACTATGAGGAGGGAAACACCATCGTGTGGGACGCGATGAAGCGGTATCCGCGGTTCTATCACGGATACGCGACACTGCAGCCGCAGTATGTGAAGGATTGGAAGAAGGAGTGCCGGATCGTGCATCGCAAACACAAGATGGGGGGTATGAAACCCTACTATCCGCGTACGAACATACCATATAACGATAAACTCTGGGCTCCGTGGTTTGAGTACGGGAATCGGATACACGCGTATGCGCTGATACACCCGTCGCCGAACGTCGTCACGGAGATGAACGACATCGCTCCGAAGTATCCCAACATTGCCTTCATCATCGCTCACTGTGGCGCATCGTTCCACGACGCGCGCCTGGGCATTGAGATAGCCCAGAAAAATCCGAACGTGTATCTGGAAATCACGCTCACCTCAGTGACGTACCGAGTCATTGAATTCATGGTGCAGCAGGTGGGAGCGGACCGCGTTCTCTTTGGCACTGACCAACCCCTGCGTGATCCCATTCCGCAGTTCGGATGGATGGCGTATTCGCACTGCACCTACGAGGAGAAGAAGAAAATGTTCGGACTGAACATGCGGAAGATCATCAGACGGGTGAAGATCTGATCAGGCATGAGGCGCGCCTCTCGATATGGTGCTATGATGTTCGCCTTGGCTCTGTGGGTATCTGCGACAATGATGAGTGAGAGTGCGAAACGACTTGAGGTGAGTAACGAGCACATCAAGCTCGTGGTTGAGCGCGTTGAGGGGGGATATTCCGAATCGTACTATGTGAAGAAGGGAGAGTCCTGGAAGCTGCTGCTAACAAGTGGCAGCGTGCTGCGGCGCGATCCAGCACTGCGTCAGGACGAGGCAGAGGCTACGGTCGGCTTTCAAGAAGCATCCGTGGTGAAACGATTAAGGGTTGAGAAGGTACTCCGGCTTGGCGCTGCTTTGGGTCATTCAACGATCTCAAAAACAATTACTCTCCGTAAGGACGAACGTATTGTGCGGGTTGCTGTATCTTGTGAGGTCAAAGGTGCGACGCGGCTCGGACATCTCCTTTCCACATATTCCTTTGTACCCGATGGGAAAACGTACGCGGAGTACAAGCCCCTGGATTTTGTCTTCACACCTCAGCTGCGGCCGGAGAGGGAACACGTGATCGCTGATCATACCTTCCGGTCGCCTGTGCTGATGCTGCAGAAAGACGGATACTTCGCTGCGCTCGTGCCGGATGTTCACACGTTCGACGGAAAGGAAAGAGTGATCAAAACCGTTGGCGATCTGCAGGTTGAAACGGCTGATAAACCATTCTTCTCCTTTGGGCTGCAAAACTGGTTTCCTGAGCCCTACAGGCTGCGGAACACACACGTTTACTACGTTGCTCCCGATTCCCTTGAACCAACACTACGTGACACAACGGTGTCGTATGGCTTTGTCCTTCTTCTCAGGGCTGATGCGCCTCCACAGGCAGGATTCCGAGACGTTGTGCGGTATCACTGGAGAGAATCGGGCGTGAACAACATCCAGCATGCAAAGGGTCCGCAGGCGGAGCCATTTTCCAGCTACATCCATAAAGCATGGTATGAATTCCTGCCGCAGATTGCTCTCGAAGCTGAGTACAAAGGACAACCGGTCACACTGTTGCGCCAGGCGCGCCTTGCATGGAGCAATAAGTTGCACAAGGCGGCAGACAACGATAGCTGGTTCAATGTTTGGTTCAACTCCCTCCGAACCGCGTACGGCATGCACCTGCACGGCCGCAACATTGGTGATCAAAAATTGATGCAGCAGGCTGCGCGTGTCTTGAACCTTGCGCTCCTTGCACCACAGAAGGAAGGTATTGCCCCCTCGATTTTCTACCTGGACAGCACTGGCGGGCATTGGATTGCTGACCATGCATGGGGCGGCATTTCCAACGGCGAATATCTGCCGATGTTTCACAACGCGTGGACCTCCTACTGGTTGCTGCAGTGGAGCGATCTGGCGTCAGAGCGCCAGGGAGACATCCTGCATTTCACACGAGCATTTGCTGATTTTCTCCTCTCGAAGCAGCGTTCAAGCGGTGTTATTCCCTCGTGGTTCCATCCGCAGACCCTTGAGCCGGCAGCGGAGCTGCGCGATGAAAATGCTGAGACTGCAGGCGCCGGGTTATTCCTCGCCGAGTTTTACAAACGGACAAGGGAAGCGAAATATCTCGATGCGGCTGAGCGGTGCATGAAGCACATCTTTGAGCGCGTTGTTCCCGAGCGGAAGTGGTTCGACTTTGAAACGTTTTTTTCCTGCTCGCGGAAACCTCTTGGATTTTTCGATTCGTACACTCAGCAGCAGCCTCAAAACACCCTTTCCATGCACCAGGCCGCAGAGGCGTGTTATGAGCTGTATGCGATTACGGGCAACTCTCTTTATAAAGAGAAGGGGATCGAGATCGTTGATTACCTCTGCCTCTATCAACAGGTATGGAGTCCCCGGTGGCTATCGTGCGAATTGTTTGGCGGCTTTGGCGTGCAGAACACAGACGCAGAATGGAGCGATTCGCGCCAAGGATACTTTGCCGTTACCCTCATGAAGTACTACGAAATGACAGGAGAGAGGGAATACTTTGAGCGCGGCGTAGCAGCTCTACGAGCGATGTTTTCACTCTTCGAGTCACCAACGTCACCGAGAACGGCTGAAAACTATGCCCACTCAGCGTTCGATCAACTTGCGGGTGTCACGGGCATTCACTGGGGAACGGGGAGCTCGGTGGTGTCCATTCATCTGATTACGCAGCAGTACGGCGATGCGTATGTCAACGTGAAGGGCCGATGGGGAGTTGGGATTGACGGGTGCAGGATTCCATCTGTGAAAGTTAAGGGCTCATCAATTGACGTTGCGATTCTGGATAACGTTGCTCTGCCGAGAACCATCAGAGTAAAATTCGACAAACTCGATAGGCCCAGCTATCATGTATTGATAAACAACATGTCACATGGGAAGAAATCTCTAAGAGATCTGCAGAACGGGGTCACCGTGCAGCTTGAGCGTTAATCGATGATGAACCAAGCGCAATTCACATACCCACCTCCCCCTAATCTTCTCCCTGTCAAGGAGGGGAAAAATGTTTTCCGTGTCTGTCCATCTTCACAAGAAGGACGCGCCGAGCTCTTCTCGACGGAGGGGGTCGTCAAACACGCCGCTCGATGTGTTGTCACTTCCTGTCTTGCTCTTATGGTGGGCGTAATCTTCGATGCTCATCTCTTCGCGCAGCAAGAAACCATTTACATGTCGGTGCTCAATTCGCGCAAGCACCGTCTTGGAGCACTGGATAATCCAACGGTGGGGCTCTTCGTCAGCACTGATGCTGGCTTAACCTGGCGACACAAGGGATGGGAATATACCAGGGCGTTCTATACCGAGAGTGGTCCGGATGGAACAATCTGGTCAGCCTGCGGAAACGGGGTGCACCGGTCGACCGACGGCGGCGCAACATGGAGGATTACCACCGGTTGGGAAATCACGGAAGTGCTGAAGGTAAAAGTTAACCCGGTGAACCCCGCGACGGTCTACGCTGCAACGGGGTACGGAATTTTCAAGACGACGGACAGTGGCGAAACGTGGCAGGAGAAGAACGCAGGATTTCGAAAAGCGTTCACGTCGGACGTTGTCATTGATCGAACCAACGGCTCACTGTTGTTTGCTGGCACGGAGGAGGGGATCTATCGAAGTACGGATGGGGGTAATCGGTGGTTGCCCGTCGATGCGAAGGCAAAAGGTGTTCGAACGGTCGTTCAAGACCCTCACCGCACTCAGATATTTTGGGCTGGGACGGATGATGATGGGGTGGTTGTTTCTCGTGACGCCGGCAAGACGTGGAAGTCCGCTAATCTTGGCCCGCAACATCTGACCGTTTATACCATAGCCTTTGACCCGGCAGTTTCTGGCGTTGTCTATGCCGGGACACACGGCGGTGGAGTCTATCGATCCCTCAATGATGGAAGGACGTGGAAACAGTGTACTCAGGGATTGAACAACATGGTTGTTCATTCACTTTTAGTGATGCCGTCGAATCCACGAATTATTCTTGCCGGGACTCTCAACGGCGGACTCTACAGGAGCACGGATGGAGGCGATCATTGGGTCTTCAACAGTCAGGAAGAAGGTCAAGTATGGGGCTTGTCGGTGCGATGAAGCGCTCTTCAGTCATACTATGCCTGATTCTTTTCCCCGCACTCTTCGGTGTGAGCCAAGGCCAGTCCTCGTTTGAACAGCGTCGCCTGCGGTTGATCGATGTCATTAGCGGCGAGCGGGACAAGGGGTTCTTCACAGTGACAGCGAAATTCCTTGCCGGCAAAGACAAAGAGTTTGCCCTTCAGATGCTGGATTCGTTGACAACCGACGAGAGCATCGGCGGGATGTTTTACTCCTACGCCGCAATCGGTTGCTATCTGACGCTGCATGATCAATTGCCGGATTCGCTGAATCGGAAGATCCGTCAGGCGTTCCGGGATCGTACGATGTATCGCGGTGACACGGAGAATCATTGGGTCATGTATTACACGGGAATCTATCTAGCAGCGCAGACGTGGCCAAATGAGGATCGCTCTCAATGGTTCAATGGGAAGAGCTCTGAAGAGAACTTCGAGGAAGCCGAAGGATGGCTGAATCAATGGATCAAAATTACTTCTACAACCGGTCAAGGGGAATTTGATTCACCCACCTACTTCATCACGTTTATTACTCCGGTCCTGACGCTCTATGAGTTTGCGAAGGATCCGGTGATGAAGAGGAAAGCACAGATGATGGCTGATCTGATCTTCGCCGATTTTGCTGTGGAACATCTCAAGGGGAACTACTGTGGAGGCCATAGCCGGGATTACCCGGAGGATATCATTAATCCCCTCGCAGCACCGGCGGCGCTGTGGGCATGGTTGTACTTTGGAGAGCCAAAGCTGGAACTCTGGCAGGAGACCCGATTCCGGCCGCGCCATCGCGGGGGATGGGAAACGGTGATCGGGGCGATCAGCTCATATCGTCTTCCTGATATCATCTTTCAGATTGCGACGGATAGGAGCAAGCCGTATGTGCATACCGAAACAAAGCGTGTCCGAAATGTGATACGTTTCGGTTTGGAGAAAAACCCGCCTGTCTTTAAGTATACGTATATGACGTCCCACTATGCGCTCGGTTCACTGCAGGGCGGAATCCTGCAACCGATTCAGCAGCACACGTGGGATGTAACGTACGTCTCGGACAAACCCAATAACACGATCTTCACTCTTCATCCATTCTACTCCGGAAAAGAGCTGGCGATGTTCTTCCCTGAAGAACAGAAGTTCTTGGCCGACGAGGTCGATCGTTACCACAAAATCTATACTAACCCCAACAAGTGGAACTCCAGCTCGCCGTACGAGCAAACGTTTCAGCACAGGAATGCCATCGTTATCCTCTACAGTATCGGGAAAGATGCAATGCATCCTCACATCGATGGATTCTTTCCAAAGAATCTCGATGAGCGAGTCGAGGACACCTCCGGTTGGATCTTCTGTCGCGCGGGCGCAACATATGTGGCGTTCTATCCTCTGAAGCCTTATCAGTGGATTGAGGAGGATGTGAATTGGCGGTGGCGTAGCAAGGAACTCAAGAATGGTGTTGTTGTTGAAGTGGGGTCGTTGGACGAAGACGGGTCATTTGAGCAATTCAAGCAGCGAATAACGAAAGGGAAGCCCGAGTTCAAGGGCTTTGACAAGAAGCTGACCGTGCAGTACGAGACGAGGTCGGGCCATCATATGAAGTTCACTTTTAATGGGGAAAGAATATTGAACGGCAAGCAGGTGAAGCTGACGGACTACAGATTCTTCAACGGGCCATTCTTGCAGGGCGACAGAAGAAGTGGTGTGATCAAGATGACGTACAAGGATAAGGTGAGAGCGCTTGATTTCAACACAGTATCGATCAAGGAATGATACCAATCACAGTGACGACGATTCTGCTCTCGCTAGCGTTTCTCGTCGGGGAATGGCTTTCGCTGAGCGGCCTGGACTCAAAGAAACAAGGTGGCGATCAACCGAGCTTCTATGCCGCGGTGTTCCTGAATCGCGGGCACGTGTCCGGCGGAGCCTCAAGTAATATTGGCCTCTTCAGGCGAGAAGTCGGCGACACGACATGGCGTAACATCTATCATCCGAATCTGTTTACCTTCGGCATCGGATTTTGGCAACGAGGTTCAACCAGCCGGTACTACATTGCAGGAGGAAACGGCCTGCATCGCTCGACAGATGGCGGGAAGTCCTGGCGCATCTTGACGAGCTGGCAGACCGAGGAGATTCTCTCTGTCGCACTGGATCCGATTGATTCAAGCATTCTGTATATCGCCACACCGTTTGGTGTTTTCAAGTCAACGAACGAGGGCAAGCGCTGGGAAAAAAAGATGAAGGGGATGGAAAAGTGGTATGTGCAGCAAATCATCATTGATGGGAAAAACCATCGAACGCTCTACGCGGTAGCAGAGGATGATCTCTATCGATCACGAGATGCTGGAGATCAATGGGTTGCTCTTGGTGTTGGTGTGCCGGGAATTCTGACGGTACTGCAACATCCTGTTGATCCTTCCGTGCTCATTGTCGGAACAGAGGACGATGGTGTGAGAGTGAGCGACGATGGAGGGAAAACCTGGAAAGCGGGCCGTGGGCTGCCTCGGACAGCTTTCTATGCGCTCCGGTCATCGCCAGATGGTCGAACTCACTATGCTGGCGGATACAAGTCCGGTCTCTGGAAGAGCGGGGATATGGGAGGAACGTGGTCGTTGGTTTGGCTAGCTCCGGAAGTTGAGGCAATCCTTTCAATCTTCGTCTATCCTGGTAACTCTCAACACCTCATCATTGGCACAAACGGACAAGGAGTGTATGAGTCACTTGATGGAGGCAGATCCTGGACAAATACCGGACTGAAGGGCGCGCACGTCAAGCAGATCGAGCTGTACCCATGAAACATCTTGGGTGAGGTCACAATGCAAAGAACACACACGTTAAGCTTCCTCCTTGTGGCATTTGTTGCTTCAACGCTTGCACTCAACTATTCTCGTGCCCAACAATCCACGGTTTACGCGTCCGTTGTTTCAACCAAGCTCTTCGTTGTGGGTGCGGCGAATCCGAAAACGGGTCTTTTTTATCAGCACTCATCGGACGACAC
>JBBTCR010000436.1:0-1216 GCA_038043105.1 Bacteroidota bacterium | reverse complement strand
AAACGCAGGGCGGAGAGTGACGGGTACGTACTGGCCAACAAACAACGCGACGAGATAATTGGAATGAGGGAGCTGTTGGTACCAATGGAAGATGCGAGTTCCATCGGCATTTTCCTTTGTGCTCAAGAGCTTGCCGTTCGAGATTGCTGTGTACGGCTTGGGAATCGTTACCACCATTTCTGAAGAAAACTTATCGTTCGGCTCGTTATAGATCGGCAGCCAGTTTGCGTGAATTCCCCCTTCTCCGTACGTCGAAATCGTCGTGACCGTCTGATCTCCCGTCGGGGCATCGATGAAGTAGAGACCTGCGCTGGGTGTTGCAGTGTACTTCACTTGAAGAACGGTTGTATCTGTCGGTTGGAGAGTGCGGCTGAGGGAAATATCGAGTGTGGATTCCGTTGCGTTGAACTTCAAGTCTTTGCCGGCAGAAAGCTCCCGAACACCGCTTACGTTAAGCCAATATGCATCCAACGAAACTGAAGATGCTGTGCTGAGCGGACGGAGGCGAATGGTTGACTCACCCACGACCCGCTTGTTCTTCCAATCAAGCTTAATGTCAGCCTTGTAGTGAATGATGTCGTAGGTTCGTTCTCGGTTCGGGCGATAAGTGCCGGAGGGCAGGTGCTGGGCGAGGATGAGCGGGGATAAAATCAGAAGAACGAAAACCGCAAAGCCCAGTATCGTTTTCTTCATTGGGTCATCCTTCCTTGCAATTTCATAATCAACTTCAATTCATGATAGTGGAAACAAGCGACAAATCTTCCACGTGGGTGCCGACAAACAAACTTGAGGTATGCACATATCCGATTCGGCACAGACTCACAAGAAAAGTTCCGCTTTTCCCGCCACAATAATAATACACATAAGGCGGGATCCCGTACAGCGGGACCAGAATCCCGCTACGAAAGCGGAATCCAAAAAGCGGGGATAGTAATAACTCTCTCGCACGCATCACCTTGGCAGAGTGTTTAAAAACCTGGTTCATCTGTCAAAGTCTTGCGTTCTGAAGGTGTCTAGTCCCACGTTGTCTTCAGCCACGATTCGAAGATTGCTTTTTGGAGCTTTGTTGGCTTTTCGACTTTTACGATCTTGTAGGCTGGAACATCTTGGAGCCTGAGCGTAATGTCAAACTCGCGGAGCTTGTCGTTGCGGAAAATGGTGAGTCTGACCTTTTCTCCGCCCTTGAATTCAGCGATCCGTTCCTGCAATTCCGCAC
>JBBTCR010000435.1:0-2307 GCA_038043105.1 Bacteroidota bacterium | reverse complement strand
CCGATGCTCAAAAAGGTGACTTCTTCCGCAAAGTCTTCCGCCATCACTGCGGCTGACGGGACCTCGACCATCACTCCGACTTTCAAACTGGAATCGAACGCAACATTCTCTTTGCGCAGTTGGTGTTTCGCTTCTTCAAGTAGCTTCTTTGCATCACGGACCTCCTTGATGTTTGAGACCATCGGGAACATGACGGAGACATTTTTTCGCGTGCTTGCCCGAAGAATCGCGCGCAGTTGCTCGAGAAAAATGTCGGGCTTATCCAGCATCACGCGGATGCCGCGCCAACCCAGGAACGGATTGTTTTCCTTGACTGCTTGCATCATCACCTTATCACCGCCGACGTCAAACGTGCGGATGATGACGCGCTTGGGATACATGGTCTCCGCAAGCAGTTTGTATTGCAGGTACTGTTCTTCTTCCGAGGGGAACACCTCTCGCCCAACCAGGAGATATTCGGAACGGTAGAGGCCGATGCCGTCAGCGCCCTGGATCTTGATGAACTCGAGTTCTTGTTCAAGCTCCACGTTGACCGACAACTCAACTCGATGTCCGTCGACTGTCTCCGCCGGTAGATCGCGCAGGCCGGCCAGCCGCGCTTCAAATTCGTGGTATCGCTCCCTTTTCGCTTCGAAGCGCTTGATGCTTTCATCACTTGGGCTGAGGATGACTGTCCCGCCGTAGCCGTCGAGAATGATCTGGTCGGCATCATGAGCTACATGGGAGATGTTGCGCAAACCGACAACAGCGGGGATTTTCAACGCCCGGGAGAGCAGCGAGGTATGCGAGGTGACGCCCCCGATATCCGTTGCATATCCCAGCACCTCATTACGGCTCAGGATCAGCGCGTCCGCCGCGGTCAGGTTGGATGAAACAATGACGGATGAGCCTTCAAGCCGGGAAATGAGCTTCTGCTCTTGCAGGTTGCGGAGAATTCGATTCTGCACATCCTCGACGTCGTGCGCTCGCTCCCGCGTGTACTCATCCTTCGACGCCAACATCACACGATGATACTTGCCGATCTCATCCCGCACCACAAACTCCGGGTTCTTGAGCTCCTTCCGTATGCGGTTGTAGATAGAATCGAACAGAACCGAATCCTCAAGGATCATCAATTGCGCTTCGAAGATTTTGATCTTGTCGTCACCAAGCTTCTTCTCTGCGAAATCAAGAATCTTCCTCAGCTCCTTATGCGACCGTGCGACCGCCTGTTCAAGGCGTGCGACCTCGCGGAGAACCTCCTCGTTCAGGATCGACCGCTCCTCGATCACCACGTCCTGCTTCTGAAAAAGAAAGGCCGGACCGATGGCAATCCCCGGCGACGCAGGAATCCCTTTCAGGACGATCTCTTCTTTTGTTGTGCTTTCAGCCTTCATCAGTTCCGTTCGGGTAAACAATCATGCGGAAAAAACGAATAACCTTGGATTTTTGAATTCTTCCTTTTCCCTTTTCCCTTTTTCATTTTTCCTTTTTCATTGACCTACGGCTCATCAAATCCTCGCTCGAACAGATCACATACAGCTTTAGACGCTTGTTCTTCATCTTCCCCTGAAAACCGCAACATCAACTTCGAGCCCTGTTCAGCGGCGAGCGTCATCACACCGATGATGCTCTTGCCATTGATCTCAAATCCATCTTTATCCATGAAGAAATCTGATTTGAACTTTGCTGCCAATTTCACGAGCGATGCTGCGGGACGCGTATGTAAGCCGGCTCTGTTTTTGATCGTTACTTCGAGTTGAATCATGCCGCTCGGCACTCTCCTAATCAGTACGTTCTGTTGAGCAACATATCGGCGAACCACACCAGCATCCCTCGCGCGTCGGATGAGGGCAAGTGATGAAGCTCGGCCTTTGCCTGCGCGATGTCCCGTTCGACGCGACGACGCGCAGCGTCAATGACGCCGGTTTCATAGTAAATGCGACGATACTCGGGGATCAATCGCCGGGAGCCTCCTTTGCTCTTGACAACGGCGCGCAACAGCGCTCTGTCGCTTCCTTTCGCCCGCCGAAGGGCTTCAAGGAGGAGAAATGTTTTCTTCCCTTCCACCAAATCTCCACCTACAGCTTTGCCAAATTTCTTCTCTTCCGCAACGATGTCGAGCAAATCATCTTGAATTTGGAAGGCGCGCCCGACATGCTGACCGTAGCGGCGCAGCGCCGCAACTGATGCGCGCCTGCCGTTGCCAATTAGTGCTCCGATTTCCGCCGAGACAGCAACCATCTTTGCGGTTTTCTTTTCAATCATGACGAGATAATCGGACACGGTGACGTCCCCTTGCGTCCCGAATTCCTTATCGTATGCTTG
>JBBTCR010000434.1:0-4137 GCA_038043105.1 Bacteroidota bacterium | reverse complement strand
TTCTGCATATATCGTTCAGCAAGTTGAACGACCTCCGCAAGACCGCCAGGGCGCTCCTGCGGAATGTAGGTGATTCTCATGCCCCATCGTGAGCCATCGCCAACGTGCTGGGGAACCTCAAGGCTATCGGCATTGTGAACAATCGCAACATCTTTGATCCCTGCGTCAGCAACCGCCTCAATCGCATAGTACAGGATCGGCTTGTTGGCGATAGCGATCAGATGTTTATTCTGCGTGTGGGTAATCGGGCGAAGTCGAGTTCCCCGACCGCCGCTCGCGATGAGTGCTTTCATAGTCTCGAAATGTTTACTTCTCGCCGTCGGCGCTTGTCGAAAACGCTCAAGCGTCCGTTCCCATAATCCTCCACCAACGCAATTGCCTTGTCAAAATCTCTTCCGACATCAGCGGGCTTGTGTGCGTCGGAGCCAAGTGTCAGGGGGATTTTCATTTCTTTGGCAATCGTAAGAACCTTTTCGCCTGGGTATGTCTCAGCCTCCGGTTTTCGGAGCCCCGACGTGTTGATCTCGATGCATAAGTCGGACTGCTTGATCGCCTTCATCGCTTCCCAAATGAGCTCATCGATCTTTTTTGAGGAGCGACCTCCGAATTTCTTGATGAGATCGAAATGAGCAATGATGTCAAACATGCCGCTCCTGGCTGATGCCCTGACCGCTTCGAAGTATCCTTCGTAAAGACTCTCCAGTTCGGCTTCGTCGTACCCACGATCAAACAAAGGCTTTTCGTACTCCGAATTCACAACAAAGTGAACCGAGCCGATCACGAAATCGAAATCATTTTCTCCGATGAATCGACGTACCCACTCCTCGCTTCCGGGAAGGAACTCTGCCTCCAATCCCCGTTTCACAACAATTCTGTCTTTGTATTTCTCGGCCAGTTCGGAGACCGCTGGGGCATAACTTGCATAGTATTGCTCCAACGACATGCGGTGCCGCTCGTCGAAGTTGTTCGGCATTGGAGAGTGATCCGAACACCCGACTTCGTGAAAGCCGAGTTCGATGGCCTTCAGGATGTATTGCTCGACATCTCCCTGCGCGTGTTTGCACAGCTTCGTGTGCGTATGATAGTCAACGATCATTAAGCCTTTGAGAGAATCTCCTTCAATGCACGTTCCTGCTTCTTGGTCAGCCTGCCGGCCCTGCGGCTCAATTGTACGGCGTAGAGTCCGAGAGCGCGGTACACAGCCCACAAAGATGACCGCCGACGCAGCGTGCGCAGGTGCGCCGTGACAGTCTCTAGGTTTCCCCTCGCGATAGGACCAGTTAGCGCCTTTTGCGGTGGATGATGAAGAGCGTTACCGACGCTCGTTTCAATCAACAACTCGAAATGTCGAAGCCGAGGTGGGCGGGCAAATCTAGCAACGAGTTCTTCGACAGCCCCCAGCACCACCACTGGGTAGTTCGACGCGAAAACGCACGCGAGATGATACGGAATTTTCTCTTTTTTTGGAACAACTAAGATATTTCCCCCAAGCTCTCGGACGAGACGCTTTGCAAAAGGAATGGCCCATCTCGTTCCTTCAACTCCGTAACTTATGCCCTTCATCAATTTGAGCTGGAGCTCGGGAGAGAGTGCCCTGGGAAAAGTCTGAATTGGATGCAGCGAGAACGTCAACGCTCCTCGCCGACGGAGCGGCTGCAATTCGTCACTCGTCAGACAACCCGACGTGTGGAACACCTCGAGTCTACGAAAGTCGAGATGAGCTTGTAGAGAGAGATGTTGAACAACAACCCGAATCTGTTCATCTGGAACAGCGATCACGAGAAGGCTGGTATCAGCAGCAAGGCTTTTGAGACTCGTTGAATATTGGGTGCAATTCACAAGCCGCGCACAGCGCCGCGCACTCTTCAGATGGCGGCTGATGACCGAGACAACCGGAAAGCCTCGGCGGTGGAACATCACGGCCAGCGTCGTTCCCACAGCCCCTGCCCCAATAACGCTCACGCGGAGAGGTCGAACCTGGGAGGTCACTTAGTTTGCCTGCAGGAATGCAGCAGAGAGGTAACCGACGACGGCGTCTTTGTCGCCAGTGATGTCGCCGGAATTGCAGTAGAAGAGTGCTTGCGAGCGATTTGCCCCCAGGAGTTTTGCAGCACGCATTATCGCAACGACAGATCCGCCGCCACACGCTTCGATCCGCTCCTCCTCTAGTTGCTCCAGCAGCGTATTCTCATCGAGCGCCTCCACAAAGGCTATCACGCGCCGGTCAAGGCTGACAGCCTCGTCGTATGGATGGTAGTGAGAGAGATCGCTGCTTGCGACAAGCAAAACGTTTCGTCCTTTCGCCGCTTTGGCAAGCGCATTGCCGAGCGCCAGGCAGGACTCCCGGCGCTGATTGCCGATGATAATTGGCACGATGGAGAATTCGCCCAGCACTCGCTGAAGGAAAGGCAGTTGAACTTCCAGGCAGTGTTCTGCTCGGTGGCCTGCCTCCGAGAGCATAACGATACCGCTTTCTTTAGCAAGCTCATCCCTAAGCTCCTCATGAATGGGCACATCACCGAGTGGAGTTCTATACGAATCGCCAGGATAGATTGAAGCACCGTTGAAGAACTCTCGATGGCTAGGTCCCACTATCACGACGGAATCATACGACTTACCCTTAAGAAGCTTGTAGCCCACGGCCGCCGTCGATCCAGAATACATGTACCCAGCGTGGGGTGACACCAGACCTTTGATCGTTCCCTGAACGTTGGGTTCCTTTGCTCGATCCAAAAGCAGATCGACATGACGACGCAGGACGGTCGGATCTCCATCATAAAACGTCCCGGCAACAGCAGGTTGACGAACGCGAGCCATTGGTTTCCCCTCGGTCGATGCCTAGTGATGAGATGGTTGCGGTTCTGATTCGGAGAAAACGTCGGACGTGAAGACATAGAGCTCCACGCCTTGATGTTTCCACGCATCGGGCGGCAAGCCCGCCTTGCGTGCCGTGTGCGATAGGAATTGCTCGCGGTTCCACCCGTACTCGGTCGCCACCTGTGGAAGCAGAAGCCCCCGCGTGTAGCCCGCATCGATGACGAGACCGTGTCTGCCAACTTCAATCTCGTTCACATCGGAGATTTTCCGCAACGGTGAAAGAACCGAAATCTCAATTTCAACTTCCTGCAACTCGTTTACGCTCAGGGGCGGAAACCGAGGGTCTTCAAAGGCTGCTTTCTGGGCGACCTCTTCCACAGTCTTGAACAGAGGAAGGCGCGCCTCAATATATCCTATGCACCCACGCAGATCATTGTGCAGACGAAGGGTCACGAACGCTCCACTCGGTTCGGTGGTCGAACCGCTGTAAGAGACGTTCGATTTCATTGGCGTTTCCGTGAGAGCCGACTCAATCGAGCTTCGGGCAATTCGAAGAAGCTCCCGCCTGTCGTCTTCGCTCAGTTCCATGGGTTATGTCCAGTCGTACACCCACAAGTTAACGATGCACAGTATAACTGTCAAGCTAGTGTCGAGTCTCAGAGATTCCTTTCATAAGTGATCACGGTGCACTGCTCTGATCTTCACTGTTTTGGGCGATATTGACCGGCGGACTTATTCTGAGCCAGAGGCTCACCAGCCCGCTACGCTGTCTGGCGGGTAAGCATTTGGCTTAAAGGAACTCGCGAGTCGAGACACTAGCCACGATCGTCTGAGTCTGCTTCAGAAACTGACCTTGCTTATAGGACCCCCGTTTCTTAAATTCGAGTCACTTTTGGGAGACACTGCGATATGTCATTGATCGTAAGCATCTCGGGGATTCGGGGCGTCGTCGGGACCAGCCTGACACCTGAGGTGATTGTAAAGTATACGGCAGCCTATGCCGAATACTGTGAGCGCGGGACAATCGTCATTGGACGCGATGGAAGGATCACGGGTAAGAGCATCGGGAACCTCGTGGCCTCAACCTTGCTTCAGATGGGGTGTGATGTCATTGCTCTTGGTGTTTGTCCCACCCCCACGATTCAGTTGGCGGTCGAAAGGAAGGAGGCTGCCGGTGGCATCTCCATTACCGCGAGTCATAATCCCATCGAATGGAACGGCTTGAAGTTCTTTGCGTCAACAGGATTATTCCTCGACACTGGCGAGAATCGCCTCTTCTGGGGATTAGCGGACGAACAGCCGCGATTGTACGCACCGTGG
>JBBTCR010000433.1:0-4063 GCA_038043105.1 Bacteroidota bacterium | reverse complement strand
CTCGCCCAAGCTCATTTGCTTCATACCGTCACTGTCTCACATCGAGCCAGGAGTACCGGAGTTGTGCAGACCTTCCCTAACTCACCCGACCATTTCAGAAAAAGGCAGCCTACGGGTAAAGAGATCGAAGATGAAATCAAGACCTATGATCACTTGCCTGCAAACCCACTTGCAGCGCAAAATTCCGCTCAACCTCTGTGACGCCATCGACCAACCTATGAACCTGAGAGAAAAGCCTGCTTCCATGATTGGTCAGAAAAACCCCCCTCGCGCTACGCGTCATAAGCTCAGCCCCGATTCGAAGCTCCAATCTCTTAAGACGTCTGCTCAAAGCCGGTTGTGCAATCTCAAGGTACTCGGCCGCCTTGGAAAGGCTGCCAAGTTTTGCTGCCACAACAAAAACCCGAAGATCATCGAACACCAAAACAGTTTTCATTCCAGCCATATCGATGGAAGCTCTTACGAAGAAGACTCGACTACAATTAAATTAATTACCAAATGGTCTTTTTCAGCACTCAAAATCCGTCAATCACGAAAAGCCGCCAAACATGCCAATAGAAAATCAAAAATGGAACCACAATAAAATCACTCGACAGGCCTCTCTTGAAATCTCATTGAAAAATCAACGGCCTTAACATCCTTAATCAATGCTCCAACAGAAATCCGGTCCACGCCTGTTTCAGCATAATCACGCAAATTTTCATACGTGACCCCTCCTGAAACTTCAAGGCTGCAACGACCTCCGGCCACCTTCACCGCCGCCCTGATATCAGGCAGGGACATGTTGTCCAACAACACCATCGTCACTCCTGCGGCCAGAGCCTCCTCCAATTGACGGATGGTCTCCACCTCGACCTGGATGAATGCGATAGGGGACTTTGTTTCCTGTGCGGCCTTGAAGGCAGCGGTCAGGCTTCCTGCTGCTGCAATATGGTTTTCCTTGATCAAGATCGCATCAAAGAGGCCCATCCTGTGGTTTTTTCCTCCGCCACAGCGCACGGCGTACTTTTCCGCGGCACGCAGACCAGGAATGGTTTTCCTCGTATCCAGAACGCACGCTGCAGTTCCCTCGACCGCCTTGACATAGGCCGCTGTCTTCGTCGCCACAGCGCTGAGTGTTTGCATCCAGTTGAGGCATGTGCGCTCAGCCGTCAGCAACTCGCGCGCCTTACCTTCGATTTCGACAATTTTCTGGCCAGCCTCACAGCGATCACCGTCGCTCAGGAACCACGTCGCCCGTGAATCTGGCGCAATCTGTCTCAAGACCTCGGTAACCCAAGGGCGCCCGCAGATCACAGCGGACTCTCGGCAAATGATGGTGGCTTGGGCGTGGCGATCTGCGGGCACCAAAGCGGCCGTCAGGTCACCCGTACCCACGTCTTCCCTCAATGCGCGCTCGACATCTTCGCGAACTTGTTCTTCAAAGGTATTCATCAGAAAATAAATCCAGTTAACTCAAACAGAATCGATGGGAAGCTCGGTGCTTTTGATGTTGCGCCGCAAGATGACGGGTTTTCCACCCAAGGTTCGCTTGCACATCCAATGCGCCAAGGCGGAGTCCAGGTAATCTGCGTGCCCTGGAAACCATGCAGCAAGCTCATTCCCCAATTGCCGACAAACGGCCACATTGCCGATGGCCAACTGCTGCTTGACCTCATGAATGGACTTCAGGACGGCTGCATGTTCGTTAATATGGCACTCACTGGCAGGAAAATCGCTTTCAAGCATCCAGCGATCTTCCTGTTCAAAGTGCGCCTGGCAGTGTTGAAGCAAAACCCCCAACACTCTCTCCAAGTCAGAATCTGCGGCTTGCTGCAAAGCGGCCACAAATTCAACAAACTCTTGGTGTACTTGGTCCATCGGATTGAATCCGAGAAGATAGCCATCACTCCAACTGATTGATGCATCCATTGAGCTCTCCTGTCGCCTGGTTTCTTCTTCAGCCTTACGTGGTACTGCCGCACACATTGCGGCTTATTTCATCAGGAGCAGCAAAGACAGCGCCACCAACAAACTCAGCAATAGATGCCGAAATACTTTGTCGCTCAGTCGATGACGGATCGTCCTACCGATTTGCAAACCGACAAACATGGGGATCAACGCAAGACAAGACAGTCCGACCTCCGAAAAACCGAACCGCCCATACAACAGCATGGCGCCATACATTGGTACTGCACCAATCAGGTAGATGATGCTGATGGAACCAACAAACTCTTCCCGACGAAGCCTGAGAGCCAGGAGATAAGTGATCAGTATCGGACCGGTGAGGGAGGAAACGCCGGCCATCGCGCCGGCAATCACACCTACCAACGGCCCCATCCAGCGCTCCTTCTGACGATCAATGTTGAATGATGTCCCGAGCAGCATCATTCCCACCGCCGCCATCACGACCAGCGCCAACAACATGTTGAAACCCTGCACAGAGAGGTTCCTGGTGAAGTGGATCGCAGCAATCGTCGCGACAAACTGACCAACCAGCAACCCACCGAAGCGCTGAAATCCCTCACGCAGTTTCTGTCCCTCTATGGACTGCCATAGGTTGGAGAGCAGAACTGGCATGACGAGCAGCCCCATCGCTTTGGGCGCTGGCAGAAGTAGCGACAGCAAGGGAACCACGACGAGCGGCAAACCCACCCCAAGGGTTCCCTTGACCACGCCCCCGAGCACCACGGCGCCAAAGCAAGCGATCCAAAGTGCCATAGAAGGCATGGCATCTTGAAACATCACTCGGCTTTGAGTTCCGCGTGTTTGCCCGCCTTTGCCATGGCTTGGTTCTCCAGCTCAATGACTTTGCGGTAGGCGTCGCCATTGGCACCGACGGACTCGATACCGGCGGTCTGGAACTTCTCGACGACGTCCGGCAATTTCACGATCTGAGCGATTTCATCGGAGATCCTCTTGGAAATCTCTGACGGCGTGCCGGTGCGGGCAAGCACCCCTACGCTGACCGAAAAGTCAAAGCCTGGGATCGTTTCATTGATCGATGGCACGTCGGGCACGGACGCCGAGCGCTTGGCCGCGTTGCTGGCCAGCAAAACAACTTGACCGCTTTTCACAAAGCCCTGCATGGACGGCAACGCGGCAAACAAGACGTCCACCTGTCCACCGACCAATGCCGGCACAGACTGACTCGAACCGCGGAAGGGGACGTGAACCAGAGACAAACCGAGATCCGCCTTCATAGCTTCCATCGTGAGGTGGTGCGTGCTTCCGATCCCCGACGACCCATAGGTGAAGGCACCAGGCTCCTTTTTAACGCGCGCGACGAACTCCTGGAAAGTCTTGACGCCGGTCTTGGGGTGCGCCACCAGGAACAAGGGCGAGCGTGCAATCAGCGATACGGCCTGAAGGTCCTGTCCGACCGCGTACTTGGCGGCCTTGTTGATCTGCGGTGTGATCGAAAGCATGGAGCCATCGGAAACGATGAAGCTGTAACCATCGGCAGGCAACGCGTTCAGGGTCTGAACCGAGACGATACCGTTGCCCCCCGGCTTGTTCTCGACCACGAAGCCCTGCTTCATGCGCTCGGAAAGCTTTTGGGCAATGACACGCGCCACCGTGTCTGGCAGGCCGCCCGGTGCATAAGGCACGATGAACTTGACTGGACGGTTGGGGTAATCGCCAGCCTGTGCCAGCACGGCACCAGATGCAAGGAGCGCGCTCATGGCAAGTGCTGCAAGGATTCGTCGTTTCATGGTTTGTCTCCGTAAGTGAGGTTGATGAGATGAAGAAAGCAGAACAGCATCTGTGCACCCCTTTTTAGGGGAGATGCGCGACTGCTTGTTTTTTCTTAGAAATCTAAGATAATTGATTTTTCCCACTTGCTTGATCTTTGTCAAGAGTAGGTACCCATCAACTTCGCTGCGTAGAAACACTTACACCATGACTGCAAACGAGACAATGCACCCCCTCCTCATCACTCGAAAGGAGGTCATCGCCAAGGACGTCTTTCTCTTCGAGTTGAAGTCTCTGGACGCGTCACCGCTGCCCAGCTTCACGGCCGGGGCTCACATCGCGGTCCAGGTGCCCAATGGCTCTATGCGCCACTACTCGCTGTGCAGCG